>CAMLKN010000226.1 GCA_946480655.1 uncultured Devosia sp.
TCTAGCTCCCGCTGCCTGCCTCCGCGCGCAGCCGCGATGAACGGGAAAGTGCATCCTTGGGAACAAGGATGGTCACTTCCAGGCCATCGGGTTTCCAGTCCCGCGTGAGCGTTCCCCGCATCTGGCCCTCAACGGCCATGCCAACAAGCCGCGTGCCAAAGCCGCTCAATGCCTCAGGCTCCATGACCCGGGGCCCACCGATTTCCCGCCACACCAGTCCATACTGGTCGCCCCGGTCCTCGCCCACCACCTCGACCTTGCCCTCGATGCGCGACAGCGACCCATATTTGGCGGCGTTGGTCGCCAGTTCGTGGAACAGGAGAGCCAGGGGCGTCGCAGCAGCGTCGTCGATGGAAATGTCGGTGCCGAGAAAGCTCACCCTCTGGGTTTCGGCGCTGCTCTCATTGTAGGGCCGCATCAGGCGGGCAAGAAACTCCGAGAGCAGTCCCTGCGCCGAGCGCGCGGCGGAGAGATGGCTGTGGGGCCGCACATAGTCATGGGCCTCACCCAGGGCATAGATGCGTTGCCGCAGCTGTTCGGCGAAGGGCTTGGCCTCGGGCCGGTTTCGGGCCGAAAGGCCGATAATGCCGGTCAGGACGGCGAAGATGTTCTTGATGCGGTGGCTCAGTTCCTGCGCCACCAGCTCGCGTTCCTCGGCAGCCAGGCGGCTTTCATGGATGTCGGTGCAGGTGCCGATCCAGCGCACGATATTGCCGTCTTCATCCTTGATGGGCAGGGCGCGGCCGAGCGTCCAGCGGTACTGGCCGGTATGGTGCCGCAGGCGGTACTCGATCTGGTAGGGCTCGCCGGTTTGCAGTGAGTGCCGCCAGGTTGCCCAGGCCTTGTCCTGGTCATCGGGGTGGAACATGCCGTTCCATCCCTCCCCATCGGTGGAGCCGAATGGGACGCCGGTAAACTCGTACCAGCGGGCGTTGTAATAGTCGTGAAAGCCATCCGGCAGCGTCGACCAGACCATCTGCGGCATGGTGTCGGCCAGGGTCCGGAACTGCAGCTCGCTCTTGCGCAGGGCCTCCTGCACCACGTGTTGCTGCGTGACGTCGATGGCAACGCCGGGAAGCCGGTGCACCCGTCCGGCCGCGTCGAGGCGTGGTCGGCCCGACGCCACGACCCAGGTCACGCGGCCGTCCGGCGCAACGAGGCGATATTCGGACTTGAAGGGCGTCTTGTCCCGCAGCGCGGCGCTGATCTCGGACGCGACCCTATCGCGGTCCTCGGGATGGATGGCGTTGACGAAGTCCCTGATGGGCGCACCGAGACCCGCGCGCAGCGAGTCCAGATTGAACAGGGACGCGAACTGATCGTCAGACGTCACGCGGTCCTCCAGCACGTCCCAGTCCCAGGTGCCCACCAGATCCGTGCCGCTGATGGCCAGTGACATGCGCTCCTCGCTCCGCGCCAGGGCCTGTTCGGCAAGGACGCGGGTGGTCACATCGATCACCACGCAGAAGCTGCCCATGGGCATGCCGGCCTCGTCAAGCATCGGGCTGTAATGCAGGTCGAGCCAGACGGGCTCAGGCTCGCCATGCCGGTTGAGGATGAGCTTCTCGCCCGAGAGGCTCAGCCCCTCGCCGCGCATCCCTCGCGCGATGTTTTCCCGGTTGAAGTCCGCGACTTCGGGCCAGGCCTCCTCGGCGGGCAGACCAAAGATTGCCGGATGGCGCGGGCCGGCGAATTCGGCATAGCCCTTGTTGTAGAGCAGGATCCCGCGTGGCCCTACCAGCATGGCCATGGGCATGGTGGCGACCATCATGGTGCGGACCGCACCCTTCAGGCTCTCCGGCCAGTCCGGGATCAGGCCGAGCGGATTGGACGCCCAGTCGAATTCGTTGATCAGCTTGAGCACGGGGTCCTGCTCGAGGCGGGCCCGCGTCTCGGGAAGGGCATGGGGGAAAAGTGACCGGGGCATGGAATACTCGTCGGGCGCAGACAAATGGCTGGGACCGCCGACAGGATTCACCACAAGCCAAGGATCACAACGCGGATCCTCGGCTTTGGTTCACTTTTTCGAGCGCCTTATTCTCCGGCCAGACGCTGCTGGCGCGGCGGCTTCTGAGCATGGACTTCCTCAGCGACGAGGAAGGCCAGTTCCAGGGCCTGGCTGGCATTGAGGCGCGGGTCGCAATAGGTGTTGTAGCGATCCGACAGCGTCGCCTCGGTGACGGCCGAAACGCCGCCCACGCATTCGGTGACGTCGTCGCCGGTCATTTCGATATGCACGCCGCCGGCATAGGTGCCCATTTCGCGGTGGACATCGAAGAAGTTCTTCACCTCGCCCAGCACGCGGTCGAAGGGGCGGGTCTTGAAGCCCGTGGAGGCCTTGACCGTGTTGCCATGCATGGGGTCGCAGCACCAGACGACGGTGCGGCCGGCCTTCTGCACGGTTTCGATCAGGCGCGGCAGGTGCTCGTGCACCTTGTCGACGCCGAAACGCGAGATCAGCGTGATGCGGCCGGCTTCGTCGGTGGGGTTCAGCCGGTCGAGCAGGCGCAGCAGGTCGTCATTGCTGAGGCTCGGGCCGCACTTGATGCCGATGGGATTGTGGATGCCGGCGAAGTATTCGACATGCGCCTCGTCGGGATTGCGGGTGCGGTCGCCGATCCAGAGCATATGGCCGGACGTGGCGTACCAGTTGTTGGTGATGGAATCCCGGCGGGTCAGGGCTTCCTCATAGCCAAGAAGCAGGGCTTCATGGCTGGTGTAGAAGCTGGTCTGCTTCAATGCCGGGGTATTTTCCGGGTTGAGCCCGAGCGCGCCCATGAAGGTGATGGCATCGTCGATGCGGCGGGCCACTTCCTCGAAACGGGCATCCCAGCTGGAGCCCTTCATGAAGCCCATGGTCCATTCGTGGATGCGGGTCAGCTCGGCATAGCCGCCCATGGAGAAGGCGCGCAGCAGGTTGAGCGTGGCCGCCGACTGGCGATAGGCCTGCAGCAGGCGATCCGGATTGGGAACACGCGCCGCCTCGGTGAAGGCGATGTCGTTGATGATGTCGCCGCGATAGGACGGCAGCTCGACGCCATCGATGACCTCGGTATCGGCTGAACGCGGCTTGGCGAACTGGCCGGCGACACGGCCGACCTTGACCACGGGCTTGGAGGCGCCATGGGTCAGCACCACGGCCATCTGCAGGAAGACGCGGAAGAAATCGCGGATATGGTCCGCGCCATGCTCGGCAAAGCTCTCGGCGCAGTCGCCACCCTGCAAGAGGAAGGCCTCGCCACGGGCCACAGCGGCCAGGCGGGCCTTCAGCTCGCGCGCTTCGCCGGCAAAGACCAGCGGCGGGAAGGTGGCCAACTGATGTTCGGCATCGGCCAGGGCGACCGGATCGGGATAGGCCGGCACCTGCCGGATCGGCTTGTCACGCCAAGAGCTGGGGGTCCAGTTGGTCATCGTCTGTCTCGTTTCGGCCGGGCAGGTAGGGGTGCGGGCGATCTACCAAGCCCGGAGGCCCCTGCCAAGGGCGAAAGGACTAAACCCGCTTGCCATCCCGATAGACATAGGACGGAGCCTTGAAGGTTACCAGTTCCTCGGCGGCCGATGGGTGCAGAGCAATGGTGCGGTCGAAATCGACTTTGGTTGCGCCCATGCCCACGGCAATGCCGACGAGCTGGATCATCTCGGCCGCTCCTGGACCCAGAATATGAACGCCCAGCACCCTGCCCTGGTCCTTCTCGGTGATGAGCTTGAGGACCATGCGCTCGGTGCGGGTGGAGAGCGTGTTCTGCATTGGGCGGAAGCGGGCGACATAGACGTCGATATCGCCATGGGTTGCCGCTTCGGCTTCGGTCAGGCCGACCGTACCGATCTCGGGCTCCGAGAAGACCGCGGTCGGGATCAGCGAGTGGTCGACCTTGAGCGGATTGTCGTTGAACAGCGTCTCGGCAAAATACCAGCCCTCGCGGATGGCGACAGGGGTCAATTGCGCCCGGCCGGTGACGTCACCCACGGCATAGATCGAGGGCGCGGATGTCTGCGAAAATTCATCCACCAGGATATTGCCATGGTCGGTGAGCTTCACCCCAGCCGTTTCGAGGCCAAGCCCCTCCACATTGGCCCGGCGGCCCGTGGCAAACATGACAGCGCCGAAGGGCGCCGAGACGCCATCGCTGAAGGTGGCGGTGATGTCGTCGCCGGTCTGGGCCAAAGACTTGATCGTGGTCTGGTAAATCAGGCGGATGCCGCGTTCGGTGAGTCCAGCCTCAAGGCCCCGCCGCATGTCCTCGTCGAAGCCGCGCAGGATGCAGTCACCGCGATAGATGATGGTGGTCTTGACCCCGAGCCCGGCAAAGATGGTCGCGAATTCGAC
>CAMLKN010000227.1 GCA_946480655.1 uncultured Devosia sp.
CACTGCGAATTCGATGATGCCCTTGCGGGTGGCGACGAGGCCGATGCGGCCGTGCTTGATGGCGAGGGCCTTTTCCCCAAAGAGCTTTCGCCGCCACCCCTTGAGGGCGGGAACATCGGCCTCGTCATCGAGGACCAGCGCGTCGATCTCGTCCGATGTGGCAATGATGCGGGCGGCAACGCCGTGCTCTTCCGCTACGGCCTTGAGCAGCACGCGGATGAGATCGCCCACGGCGCCCTTGGGCGACGGGCCGCGATAGCGCTCCGGCAGTTGCGGCAGGGCGGCCTTCGGCAGGGCTTCCACATCCTTGAGCAGGGCCATGATTTCGGCCGCAGCACTGCTGCGCCCAAAACCGCGCGGCACGGCGCGGAGCTTTTCGAAGGCGTCGGCCGTCAGCGGGCGCTGCGTGGCCAATTCCCCAAGCACGTCATCCTTGAGGATGCGGCTGCGCGGCTGGTCGGTGTCCTGGGCCTTTTGCTCCCGCCACTGCGCCAGCACCTTGAGGGCGGCCAGGTCCCGCGGGCGGTTGAACTTCATCTTCAACCGTTCCCAGGCCTGTTCCGGCTTGACCACATAGGTGTCGATACTGCGCAGCGTGATCATCTCGTCTTCGACCCAATCCCAGCGGCGGGTCTGCTCCACCTGCTTGCGCAACTCGCGATAGATGTCGCGCAGGTAGGTGACGTCGGCGATCGCATAGGTGCGCTGCTTTTCGCTGAGCGGGCGGGCCGACCAGTCGGTGAAACGCGAGGACTTGTCGAGTTCGACCTTGCAGATCGAACGCACGAGACTGTCGTAGGAGGCGCTGTCGCCGAAGCCGCAGACGCTGGCTGCAACCTGGGTGTCGAAGATATTGTGCGGCACCGCCCCGGTCAGCTTGACGAAGATCTCCACGTCCTGGCGCGCGGCGTGGAAGACCTTGGTGACGTTGGGGTTGGCAAGGAGCTGGAAGAAGGGTGCGAGCTTGATGTCTGGCGCCAGCGGGTCGATCAGCACCGCTTCATCGTCCGTCGCCACCTGGATCAGGCAAAGACGCGGCCAATAGGTCGTTTCGCGCAGAAATTCGGTATCGACCGTCACAAATTCGAACTGGGCGGCGCGCTCGCAGAATTCGGCAAGCACGTCTGTGGAAACAATCAGGTCCATTCCGATACCGTCTCAAAATCGTCAACATTCTTCCTAGCAGGTGCGTGAGGATTGCTCCACCTTCGATTTCCCTTGCGGTAAAGGCGGGAAAGCCGATATGCCCCCGCTGCTTGACAAGCGGGGACTGCCATGCGCTTTTCCCGCTCGCGAATCCGGCCTTTCTCCAGCATTTTCGAGACCTGACATGACCCTTCATCGCTACCGTTCCCACACCTGTGGCGCCCTCACGGCGGGCGATGCCGGCAATAATGTGCGCCTCTCGGGCTGGGTCCATCGCGTACGCGACCATGGTGGTTTGCTGTTCATCGACCTGCGCGACCACTACGGCATCACCCAGTGTGTCATCGATCCCGATTCCGCGGCCTTTGCCACAGCCGAAACGGTGCGGTCCGAATGGGTTCTGCGCATCGACGGCGAGGTGAAGCTGCGTGACGCCGCTGCGATCAACCCGAACATCCCGACCGGCACGATCGAAGTGTTCATCCGCGAGATCGAAGTGCTCTCGGTGGCCAAGGAACTGCCGCTGCCGGTGTTCGGCGACCAGGAGTATCCGGAAGACATTCGTCTCAAGTACCGCTTCCTCGATCTGCGCCGCGAAAAGCTGCACGCCAATATCGTCAAGCGTACCAAGATCATTTCGGCGATGAGGGCCGGCATGGGCGGGGCAGGTTTCACCGAGTTCTCGACCCCGATCCTGACCGCGTCGTCACCCGAGGGCGCTCGCGATTTCCTCGTGCCCAGCCGCATCCATCCGGGCAAGTTCTTCGCCCTGCCGCAGGCGCCGCAGCAGTACAAGCAGTTGCTGATGGTGGCGGGCTTCGACCGCTATTTCCAGGTCGCCCCCTGCTTCCGCGACGAAGATCCGCGTGCCGACCGGCTGCCGGGCGAGTTCTACCAGCTCGACCTCGAAATGAGCTTTGTCACCCAGGAAGACATCTGGAACACGGTCGAGCCGGTGATGACAGAGGTGTTCGAGAAGTTTGCCGATGGCAAGCGCGTCACCAAGGGCTGGCCGCGCATCCCGTACGACACCGCGATCCGCAAGTATGGCTCGGACAAGCCGGACCTGCGCAATCCGATCGAAATCCAGGGTGTGACTGAGCACTTTGCCGGTTCCGGCTTCAAGGTCTTTGCCAACCAGATCGAAGCGGACCCGAAGGTCGAGGTCTGGGCCATTCCGGCCAAGAACAAGGCCGGCGCCGAGCCGATCGGCCGTGCTTTCTGCGATCGCATGAATGCCTGGGCGCAGGGCGAAGGCCAGCCGGGCCTGGGCTATATCTTCTTCAAGGACGGGCAGGGCTCCGGCCCGATCGCCAAGAATATCGGCGAGGAGCGCACGGCCGCCCTCAAGACCCAGCTCG
The DNA here is from genome assembly GCA_946480655.1 of uncultured Devosia sp. The sequence goes on from CAMLKN010000227.1 coordinate 2,508, forward strand.
GCCTCGACGATGGCGACGCGGTCTTCTTCGTCGCCGGTCGCCCGGACAAGTTCTACAAGTTTGCTGGTGAAGCCCGCACCAAGGTCGGCACCGATCTTGGCCTCGTCGATACCGAGCAGTTTGCGCTGTGCTGGATCGTTGACTTTCCCTTCTACGAGTGGAGCGAGGAAGAGAAGCGCATCGACTTCGCGCATAACCCGTTCTCGATGCCCCAGGGCGGGATCGAGGCGCTCAACTCGGCCGATCCGCTCTCGCTCAAGGCCTATCAGTATGACGCGGTCTGCAATGGCTATGAGATCGCCTCCGGGTCGATCCGTAACCAGGAGCCCGAGACCATGGTCAAGGCCTTCGAATTGACCGGCAAGTCGCGTCAGGAGGTCGAGGAGCAGTTCGGCGGCCTCTACCGCGCTTTCCAGTATGGGGCTCCGCCCCATGGTGGCGCCGCCTTCGGCATTGACCGCATCGTCATGCTCCTTTGCGGCGTGGCCAACCTGCGCGAGATCACGGCCTTCCCGATGAACCAGCAGGCGGAAGACCTGCTCATGGGTGCGCCGAGCCCGGCCGACAACAAGCAGTTGCGCGAACTCAGCATTCGCCTCAACGTGCAGAGCTGAGACGGCTCGTCGCGATCTCACAATTCGCCATCGGGCGGCCCAGAGGCCGCCCTTTTTCATTGCCGCATGGTTAGCGCCGGTTAATCAGCATTAACGACCCGTTAAATCTTGGCTTGCTACTCAGGTAGGCAAGATTTTCCGGGTTCGGATTCGCGGTGTGAAGTCCAGGTTCGCCAATTTCCTGATGCTGCTGGGCGCCATTCTGGCGTTCGTGCCTATTGTTGCCGTGGACTACCTGCTGGATGCCTATGTTCAGTACCGGGAGAAAAATCAGGCTCGACAATATGTTGAGACAATAAGTTCCCACATAAATGCAAGTGCGATGGATGGTGTGGCGGCGCTGCGCAAGGTGATTGCCGCCAGCCCGTCCCTGTGCACCCCGACCTTCGTGACCAATGCCCAGACGGCCATCGAATCCAGTCTCAATTTGAAGCAGTTCGTCGTCGAGAACCTCGATGGTGTCCAGTATTGCGATGCCTATGGACGCGTGGTGACCCAGTCAGCACTTTCCCAGCCTTTGCCGGTTCCGGGGCTGACGGAGACCATGACGGTGGTGCAACTGGGCGAAATGGCCATGCCGGCCCTCAAGATCACGCAGACCTTCGGTGAGACGCGCCGCGTTTCGGCCTTCGTGCCGCTTCTCGGGCAATCGGAAGAGGCGCTGGCCGACACCTTGCCCGACGCCACGATGATGCGGGTGACGCTGACCAATGGCCTGTCCATCGTTACGATCGGCGACCCATCCGGCTACGATCGGCGTGCGTCGGGCAGCGACTATATCAGCGCGCAGGGCTATGCGGGCCAGTTTCCGATCAAGGTCGAATATGCCGTGCCCTTTGCGATGGTGCGCGCCGGCTATGCCGACCTCGATGTGGCGTTCACCGTGATCGCCTGCATAGCCAGCGCCTTCTTCCTGCTCATCAATCTGAGTTACGTGCGCCGCTCCCGCGTGCCGGCCTTCGATCTCGAGAGGGCCATCGAGCGCAACGAGATCAAGCCCTACTACCAGCCGGTGATCAACCTGCGGACCGGGGAACTGGTGGGCTGCGAGGTGTTGTGCCGCTGGGAAAAGCGCAATGGGCAGGTGATCCCGCCAGGCGCCTTCATCGACTATGCCGAAGTCACGGGCCTCGCCATCCCCATGACGGTGTCGCTGATGCAGCAGGTGCGCAA
>CAMLKN010000228.1 GCA_946480655.1 uncultured Devosia sp.
ACGAGTATTGCCGTGCGGACCATGTCGCTGGCCACGAAGGGCAGGACGCCGCGATAGGTTTCCGAAAGCCGTGTCTGGGGAGACATGGAGTTGATGATGAAGAGGTTCATCCCCACCGGCGGGGTGATCAACCCCACCTCCACGACGATCAGCACAATGATGCCGAACCAGATGCCGAACTCGTCCGGCGTGAGGCCGAAGTCGAGCGCGGACATCATGGGATAGATGATCGGCACGGTGAGCAGGATCATGGAGAGCGAATCCATGAAGCAGCCCAGAATGAGATAGAAGATCAGGACCAGGATCATCACGATCCAGGGGTTGAAACCCTGTTCGCCCACCCAGACCGCCATGGTCTGAGGCACTTGGGACAAGGCCAGGAAACCATTGAGGGCCGCCGCGCCGAGCACGATCAGGAAGATCATGGCGGTGGAACTGGCGGTCGAGAGGCAGGCCTCGACGATGGCCTTGCGATCGAGGCTTTTGGCCGCCAGGGCGATGACGAAGGTGCCCGCCGCACCGACGGCGGCGGCCTCGGTCGGGGTGAAGATGCCGCCATAGATGCCGCCGATCACGGCGAGAAACACCAGCATGACGGGCCAGGTATCGCCCAGCGCGCGGAACCGCTCGCCATAGGACAGCCTTTCGCGCACCCCGCCGGCGCCGGGCACCATGCGCACATAGATGGCGATGACGATGATATAGCCGATGGCTGCCAGGATGCCGGGCACGAAGGCGCCCATGAACAGCTTGGCGATGTTCTGCTCGGTCAGCACCGCGAAAATAACGAGAATGATCGAGGGCGGAATGAGAATGCCGAGCGTGCCGCCGGCGGCCACGGTGCCGGTCGCCAGCGCACCGGAATAGCCGTATTTCTTGAGCTCGGGCAGGGCCACCTGGCCCATGGTGGCGGCAGTGGCCAGCGAGGAGCCGCAAATGGCGCCGAAGCCGGCGCTGGCACCGATGGCCGCCATGGCCACGCCCCCCTTCTTGTGCCCCAGCCAGGCCGCAGCCGCGTTGAACAGGCGTGCCGAGAGGCCGCTGACGGTGGCGAACTGCCCCATGAGCAGGAAGAGCGGCACCACCGAAAGCGAATAGGAGGCAAAGGTGGAATAGGTGAGGTTCTTGAACTGGGCGGCCACCGGATTGAAGCTGCCGCTGATCAGCCAGGTGCCGAAGACACCAATGCCGAACATGGCGACACCGATCGGCACGCGCAGGAAAATCAGGATCAGGACGGTCGGGATGGCCAGGAAGCCAAGCATCAAGGGGGTCATACTTCGGCTCCCGCCTGCCGGGGTTCGGCTTCACCGCGCGCCGCATAACCGAGCGAGCGCGCCAGCACATAAAGGGCCACGATGACCATGATGACGGCGCCGACAAAGCCCAGGGCATAGGCCCATCCCAGAGGGAAGCGGAGCAGCAGCGTGGTCTCCCGATAGGCGAACTTGTCCATCATGCCGAAATAGAGCCGCCAGGCCAGAAAGGCCGAGAGCACCAGCATCATGGTATCGGTGATCACCAGAATGATGTTGTTGACCTTGACCCCCATGCCATCGGTGACGAGGGAGACCAGCGCGTGGCTGCGGGTCAGGTGGGCCCAGGGCATGAAGGCAAAGACCGCAAAGCCCATGCCGATGGAGACCAGTTCATAGTCCCCGGTAATGGGCTTGAGGCCGATCGCGATGAGCGACCGCCCGACAATGCTGACGACAATCATGGCGACCATGGCCATGAGCACAAGGCCGCCGGCAACCGCCAGCCATTTGGCCAGCCCCACCACGAAACGCCCCAAGGGCGCATCATCTCTAAACACGTAGGTTCCTCCCCCACTTTGTCCCTGATTAAAGGCCGCGCCGAAGCCCAAGTAAAATGACAATTGACCGTCGTCCGATAACCTTCAACCTATAGTTTGACCCGATAACCGGGCCATTCTTGCCCCATCCGGTTGGGATAGAATAACCGCAAAGAATGAAAGCGCGCCGACGGCCTACCGCCGCCGGGTGCAATTTTCCTCTTGAGATTGCCCATGCGAGGCCGCCCTGCCCTTGCCATCGTCTCACGTCCGGCTAGATTCGAACAACGATGAAGCAGAATGCCGAGAACCCGATTCCGCCCGCCGCCTCGATTGGCGAGGAGGGCATGCGTACCGAGACAACGGTAGGCGCCATCGGCTATCGCCTGCGTCGCGCCCAGCTCAGCGTGTTCCAGAAATTCCTTGCCGTGTTCGAGGAATTCAAGCTGCGGCCAGCCGAATATTCCGTCCTCGTGCTCATCGACGACAATCCGGGCCGCAAGCAGACCGAGATCGCCGAAGTGCTGGGGATCAAGCGCGCCAATTTCGTCACCCTCGTGCATGGCCTCGAAGAACGGGGCCTGGTCGAGCGCATCCCCTCGGCCAATGACAAGCGGGCCAATGCGCTGCACATGACCGAGGAGGGGCGCTCCTTCCTCAGGGCCGCACAGGCGCGGCACGCTGCGCTCGAGGACGAGATGATTGCCCGCCTGGGCGGACCGGTGGCCCGCAAGCAGCTGCTGGCCCTGCTGGACCGGCTGATCTGATCTACTTGAAGACAGGCGGGCGCTTCTCCAGGAATGCCCGCAGACCCTCTTCGGCATCGGGGCCGGTCTGGCTCAGCGCCGCCGTCAGGCTTTCGGCATAGAGACCGGCCTCGGGCGGCATGGTGCCGATCTGGGCGATGGCCTGGATGATGAAGCCATTGATGGTGGGAGAGTTCTTGGCAATGCGCCCCGCCAGCTCGAAGGCCTTGTCGAGCGCCTGACCGTCGGGCACGACATGATGGGCAAGCCCCAGCCGTTCGCCCTCGACGCCCGAATAGGTGCGGCCGGTCAGCATCATCTCGGTCATGCGGTCGGGGCCGATGAGGCGCGAAATGCGCACCGAGCCGCCGCCGCCGACAAAGATGCCGCGCAGGCCTTCGGGCATCTGGAAGCGCACGGTTTCCTCGGCAACGCGCACATGGCAGGTGGCGGCGAGCTCCAGGCCGCCGCCCATCACCGCGCCATTCATGGCCGCGATCACTGGAACGGTCGAATTGGCAATCACCGCCATGACCCGGTGCCAGTTGCGTGAATGGGCCATGACCTCGAGTGGCTGGCGGGCCACGTGTTGCGAGAGATCGAGGCCGGACGAGAAATGTCCGCCATTGCCGGAGATGACGATGGCGCGCGTGGCCGCCGGCACGGATGCAAAAAAGGCATCGAGCGCGGCGATCAGGTCGTCGTTGAGCGCGTTGCGCTTGTCGGGCCGGTTGAGCTGCAGGTGGCAGATGGCGCCCGTTTCGGTGATGGTGAGCACCTGCTCGCTTGTCATGGCTTTTTCCTTGGGGCTGGTCATGCGGGCTGGCTCAACAGGTTGCGGACGTCATCGGGCAGCGGCGCCGAGCGGATGGAACCATCCTCGCCGCGCACCACCCAGACGCGCTTTTCATGGGCTTCGATGGCAAGCTCGCCATCCTTCAATAGACTGTGCTTCACCGCAAAGCTGGAGCGGCCCAGTTCGGTGATCTCGCTTTTGATCTCGACCACGTCGCCGAAGCTCGACGGGCGGATAAAGCGGGCGCCGGTATCGACCATGGGAATGCCGGCAATATCGAAACGCTTGAGCCAGTTGCGCTTGTGCATGCCAAAGGCCGCCGAGAGCATGGCCGCGGTGGCATTGTCGAAGAAGCGGAAATAATTGGGATAATAGACGATGCCCGCCGGGTCGCAGTCGCCGAACTGGATTTCCACCCGCGTGGTGTTGCTGAACATCGGCGGCTCCTATTTGGGCTGCATGCGGAGGGCGCCGTCGAGCCGCACCACTTCGCCATTGAGATAGTCATTCTCGACCATGGCCTTGACCAGGGCCGCGAACTCGTCCGGCCGGCCGAGACGCGCCGGATTGGGGATGGCAGCAGCCAATCCGTCCTGGGTCTCCTGCGGCAGGCCTTCGAGCAGCGGGGTCAGGAACAGGCCCGGCGCGATGGCGAGGACGCGAATGCCGAAGCGGGCAAATTCGCGTGCCGCCGGCAGGGTCAGCGAGACGATCCCGCCCTTGGAGGCGGCATAGGCCGCCTGGCCGATCTGGCCCTCGAAAGCGGCGACCGAGGCGGTGGAGATGATCACCCCGCGTTGCCCCTGCGCGTCGGCTTCCGCCAGGGACATGGCATGGGCGCAGAGCCGCATCATGTTGAAGCTGCCCACGAGGTTGACGTTGATGACCCGCGTGAAGGCATCGAGCGCCATGGGGCCATCGCGCCCGACAATGCG
>CAMLKN010000229.1 GCA_946480655.1 uncultured Devosia sp.
AGGCGGCGCTGGAGACCGAGCGGATGAAGAGCTGCGCCCAGGGGATGCGGTAGAGGGGCGCTGTGTTGGTTTCCTGCCCCGGATTGGTGCCGGCAAAGCCGTCGCTCGCCTTGTGGGTGCGATGTTCGGGCACGAAGACGCGCTCGACCACGATGTCGAAGCTGCCGGTGCCCTGGAGACCGAACGTATCCCAGGTGCCTTCGATCACCTGATAGTCGGAGCGCGGCAACAGGAAGGTGCGCATGTCGGGCGGGCCGCCATCGGTGTCGAAATTGATCGCGCCCAAGAGCACCCAACCGCAATGGGAGGAGCCCGACGAGAAGCCCCAGCGGCCCGACAGGTAGAAGCCGCCTTCGACCTTTTCCACCTTGCCGACCGGCTGATAGGTGGAGGAGACGAGCATGTCGGGATCATCGCCCCACACTTCCTTCTGCGCCTCGTCATGGAAGAGGGCGAGTTCATAGGGGTGGCAGCCAAGGACGCCGTAGATCCAGCCTGTCGACATGCAGCCTTCCGCGAGCGCCTTCTGGATTTCGAAGAAGACATTGGGGTGCATCTCATAGCCGCCATAGCGCTTGGGCTGGAGCACGCGGAAGAAGCCTGCCGCCTTCATCTCGGCAACGGTCTCGGGGGGCACGTCATGGGCGATCGTGCAGGCGCGCGCGCGTTCCCGCAGCGTCGGGATCATCGCCTTGGCTTTGGCAATCAGGCTTTCGGGCGAGGCTATCCCGGCATTCGCCTCGTCAATGGGTCGGCTTGCTACTGCCCCGGTCATGATCTTCTCCATTGTAGGCGACTCTTCTTCAAATTTGCTATATGCGTAGTTTATGTAAATTGCTATTACGCAAACTGTCAAGGCAAACAGGGCTTGCGCATTTGGGTCGATGCTTATAGGCGGATCTGGAACGAATTGCCATAAGCTCGTTGAGCGCGCAGATTGCGCCTCCCCATATAAGCGCAAAACATGCGGCAGTGCTTGCCATATGCGGATGGGGGAGGCCATTTTGAAACGCTCTGCGGGAATATGGTCGGCAGACAGGAAGAAGGGCGAGGCGGCGGAAATGGCAGTGATATCGCTGGGCTATGTGGTGATCGAGGCGCAGGACCTGGGATCCTGGCAGGATTTTGCCTGCAATATCGCAGGCCTCATGGCCGCCCCCTCCCCCAATGACGATGTCGCGCTGTTCCGCATGGACGACCGGCCCTACCGCCTGTGGGTGGAGAAGGGCGCGGCCGACCGGTTCGTGGCGCCAGGCTGGGAATGCGCGAATCGCGAGGCGTTCGAATCGCTGCTGGAAAGGCTCGAGGCGGCAGGCCGCCCGGTGGAACGCGCAGGCGTCATGGAAGCGCGTGGCCGTCAGGTTTATGAACTGGCCCGCTCGTCGGACCCGGCAGGCAATCCCATGGAGCTCTTCTACGGCCGCTTCGTCGACTATGCCCCCTTCACCTCGCCCGCAGGCGTCAGCCGCTTCGTGACCGGCAGCCCCCATGGCGCGGATGGCGACATGGGGATGGGCCATGTCGTGCTGACCGCCCCCAATTTCGAGGAAACCCATGCTTTCTATAAAAGCGTGATGGGTTTTGGCGACACCGACCTTGGCCGCTTCTATCTGATGGGTGGCGGGCCTGATGATCCCGGCGTGGGCTTTGCCTTCCTGCATTGCAATCCGCGCCACCACAGCCTGGCGCTGGGGCAGCTGCCCGAAAGCCCCAATGGCGCGGTGCACATGATGCTGGAGGTCGGCTCCCTGGAGGATGTCGGCCGCGCCTATGACCGGGTCTTGAAGAGCAAGGGCAAGGTGCCCCTCTCGGCAACGCTTGGCCGTCATGTCAATGACAAGATGACCAGCTTCTACATGCAGACACCAGGCGGCTTTGACATCGAATATGGCTGGAATGGCCTGGTAATAGACCCGGACACATGGGTGCCCACCACCAGCCTTTCGGTAAGCGACTGGGGCCATAAATGGGCTCATGAGCAAGATTAACTGGTAGGACTATTTGCAGGGCAAGCCCTGCAGGACTGACGCAAAAGGATGACTGACACTATGCTCGACAAGCGCATGACGGTGGACGACATCGTCGACCAGATTTCCGACGGGATGACCATCGGCATCGGTGGATGGGCCACCCGCCGCAAGCCCATGGCGCTGATCCGCGCCATCGCCCGCTCGAACCTGAAGGACCTGACCGTCATGGCGGGCTATGGCGGCATGGACATCGGCCTGCTCGCCGCGACCGGCAAGATCAAAAAGCTCGTCTTCGCCTTTGCCAGCCTCGACCATTATCCGCTCGAGCCCCATTTCCGCAACGCCCGCCAGGCGGGCGCCTTTGAAGTGCTGGAACTGGACGAGGGCATGTATCATTGGGGCCTGCGCGCAGGCGCGATGAAGCTGCCCTTCCTGCCGACCCGCGTCGGCATCGGCACTGACATCATCAACCAGTCGGGCTTCGACTTCAAATTTGTGAAGAGCCCCTATGCCGATGGCGAGGAATTCGTCGCCATGCCAGCGCTGGTGCCCGACATTGCCCTCATCCATGCCCATCGTTCCGACGAGCGCGGCAATTTGCTGACGCTCAGCAAGGACGCGCTGTTCGACGAACTGCTGGTGCGCGCTGCGGGCAAGAGCTACGCCACGGTCGAGAAGATCGTGCCGACCGGCGAGCTCGATATGCAGAAGAACAGCCGCTACAATCTGGTCGAGCGGGCGATGATCACCGGCGTGGCAGAGGCGCCGCTGGGCGCGCATCCCGCAAGCGCCGATCCCGACTATCAGCTCGATCTCAAGCACATCAAGACCTATGTCGAAAGCGCCGCCTCGCCCGAAGCCTGGGCCGAGTATAAGGCGAAGTTCATCGATGTGTCCGAAGCCGATTATCAGGCAGCGATCGGCGGCGAAGACGCCGTCAAGCAGCTCCCCGTTCCTATTTACTAAGCGAGAGACCCATGACCCAGAACAGCTATTCGCTCGCTGAACTCGTCATCGCCGCCTGCGCCGAGGTGTGGCGCAGTGATGGCGAGGTGATGGCGACCGGCATCGGCCCCCTGCCCCGCATCGGCGCAGGCCTTGCCAAGCTGAGCTTTGCCCCCGCGATCCAGACCACCGACGGCGAATGCTTCTATACCAGCGAACCCGTCGGCCCCGGCAAACGCACCGCCGAACCGGAATTTGAAGGCATCGCCAATTATGACCGCGTCTTCTCCGCCCTGTGGAGCGGCCGCCGCCACGCACTGGTCGGCCCGGTGCAGATCGACCGTTTCGGCCAGGCGAACATCTCGGTGATCGGCGACCATAAGAAGCCCAAGGCCGCGATGCTCGGCGCGCGCGGCTTTCCGGGCAATTCGATCAGCCATCCCAACAGCTTCTTCTTTGCCAGCCACAACAAGCGGGCGTTCGTCGAAGGCGAGGTCGATTTCGTCTGCATGGCGGGCTACAACCCGGCGCGCTATCGCAATGGCGCTCCGCCCCAGGGCCTGGACCTGCGCCAGATCATCACCAATCTGTGCGTGATGGACTTTGGCGGCCCCGATCACCAGATCCGCGTGATCTCGCTGCATCCGGGCGTCACCTTCGAGGAAGTGCAGGACAATACCGGCTTCCCGCTGGCAAAGGTCGATGGCGAAATTCCGGTGACGCCTGCGCCGACGGCAGAGCAGCTGGAGCTGATCGCCAGGATCGATCCCAACAATGTCCGGGCGACCGTGTTCAAGGACAACCCGGCCGGAGACAGAAGGGCAGCCTGAGATGAACGAGACCGACCGCCTGGTCGAACCGCAGCAGGTCGACATTGTTTACGAGACGGACGAGCCGGTCACCTATGAGGTGATCGACCATGTCGCATGGATCATGATGAACCGTCCGGGCTTCAACAATGCCCAGAACGGCCAGATGACCTACGCGCTCGACGACGCCTTCATCAAGGCGACGAACGACGATGACGTCCGCTGCATCGTGCTGGGCGGCAACGGCAAGCATTTCTCGGCCGGGCATGACATCGGCACGCCGGGCCGCGACGTGCACAGGCATTTCGAGAACCGGCTGATGGTGCCGGGTCATGTCAACAAACCTGCCGCGGAACTGCTCTACACCCGCGAGAAGGAACAATATGTCGGCATGTGCCGGCGCTGGCGCGATACGCCCAAGCCCACCATTGCCATGGTGCAGGGGGCGTGCGTCGCGGGCGGGCTGATGCTCGCCTGGGTATGCGACCTGATCGTCGCCACCGACGACGCCTTCTTCCAGGACCCGGTCAACCGCATGGGCATTC
>CAMLKN010000230.1 GCA_946480655.1 uncultured Devosia sp.
GCCAGCAGCGTCATGCCGCCGGGCTGGGTGAAGACCTGGTTGACGAGGCCGTCGAACGTACGCGGCGGTGAGGCGCCGAAAATGCCCTCGTAAAGCGCCTGGGCGCTGGTGAGCCAGAGCGTGAACAGCACGAAGAGCATGGCGCCGACCGCCAATATGCTGCCGATGGCGGGAGACCTGAGCACGCCCATGGCATCGCGCCAGCTGGGATTCTCGCCCATTTCGAGCCGCCGCGACACTTCATAGAGCGGCAGGGCGGCAATCGGGCCGATCAGCGCAAAGCCGCCGACCAGCGGATAGAGCAGGGTCCAGGTGTGCCAGCCATTCATCCAGACCGTGAGCACGATGCCGATCATGGGATAGATCAGCATGAGCAGAACATAGTGGCTGGGCTTGGCCCAGAAATCGGCCGCGCCGCGCCTCAGCACGTCGCCCAGGTCGGACAGCGTGATCTGGCGGATCGCCGGCATGTCCAGCTTTTCGCCGGCACCGGACATGATGTGCATTCGGGCCATATTGAACACTCCTCCACAAAGGAGGTCGCAAGACACTTGCGAAAGGCGCATGACCGGCGCGTGACGCAGAACCTGCGACCACTATGGCGCCATATTAGGCCTCAAACCGGGAGCTGTCGCCCCCGGCTCGTGGATTTTTGATCAGGCCTTGGCCAGCGCCTGCTCGATATCGGCTATGATGTCGTCGACATGCTCGATACCGACCGAGATGCGGACCAGGTCTTCCGATACACCCGCCTTTTTCAGCTCCTCGGGCGACAGCTGGCGATGGGTGGTCGAGGCCGGATGGCAGGCCAGCGACTTGGCGTCGCCGATATTGACCAGCCTCAGGATCATCTCGAGCGCATCGATGAAGCGCCCGCCGGCCTCCTTGCCACCCTTGATGCCGAAGCTCAGGATGCCAGAGCCAGAGCCCTTGGAAATCTTCTGCGCGACGGCATGATAGGGGCTGTCCTTGAGCCCCGCGTAGTTGACCCATGCCACCTTGGGATGGTCCTTGAGATACTCGGCCACCTTTTGCGCATTGGCCGTGTGCCGTTCCATGCGCAGCCCCAAGGTTTCGAGGCCCTGCAGGATCAGGAAGGCATTGAAGGGCGAGAGCGCGGCGCCGGTATTGCGCAGCGGCACGACACGGGCGCGCCCGATATAGGCCGCCGGCCCCAGCGCCTCGGTGTAGACGACGCCATGATAGGAGGGATCGGGCTCGTTCAGCACAGGGAAGCGCTTGGCATTGGCCTTCCAGTCGAAACGCCCCGAATCGACGATCATGCCGCCGATGGAATTGCCGTGCCCGCCGATATATTTGGTCAGCGCATGCACGATGATATCGGCACCAAAATCGAAGGCGCGGGTGAGGTAGGGCGTCGCCACCGTATTGTCGACGATGACCGGCACGCCATGGCGATGCGCGATCTCGGCGATGCGCTCGATATCGACCACATTGCCCGCCGGGTTGCCGATGGATTCGAGGAACACCGCCTTGGTCTTGTCGTCGATGGCCCGCTCGAACCCTTCATAGTCGTCGTGATGCACCAGCCGCGTCTCGATGCCCTGGCGGGGGAAGGAGTGGACGAAGAGGTTATAGGTGCCGCCATAGAGCTGGCTCACCGAGACGATGTTGTCGCCCACCCCGGCAATGGTCTGGATGGCATAGGTGATCGCCGCCATGCCCGAGGCCAGGCCCAGCGCGCCGATGCCGCCCTCCATTTCGGCGACCCGCGCTTCGAGCACGGCCGTCGTGGGGTTCATGATGCGCGTATAGATATTGCCCGCGACCTTGAGGTCGAAGAGGTCCGCGCCATGCTGGGTGTCGTCGAAAGTGTATGACGTCGTCTGGTAGATCGGCACGGCCGCCGCCTTGGTCGTGGCCTCCGATTCATAGCCGTGATGCAGGGCGATGGATTCGAGTTTCATTATTGGCTCCCTTTGACTCGCGGAAGCCAGACTCGCCGGTCAACCCGAAAATGACAAGGCGCGGAAGAGGCAAGTCGTTCTCTCCCGCGCCTTTCAATGAGATGACGATGCTATTTGAGGCTGTCGACCTCGTAGCGGTCCGAAGCATCGTGCTGCGGACGATAGAGAAAATAGTCAAAGCTCGCCGGGCTCGCCGTGCCATTGAGGTCATGCGCCGCCATGCCGACAAAGGCGCCGGTGAAGCTGCCATGGGCCTGGTGGCCGCCACATTCGTCCGAGAGGATCGAGGCGTCGAGGACCGGACCGATGGGCTGCAGCTCCTGCCCTTCGAGGGCGTAGAAGAACTGCAGCTTCCGGCCCCTGATGGTCAGCGCCAGCTTCACCTTGCCCGCGTTGGGAATCTGCACCGGCGCGGCGGGGAACCTGAGGTTGCCGTCGGGCCAGGAGATTTCCGAGCTCATCAGCAGCAGTTCGCGCTGGCCGTCGGAATGGGCGGTGACGGCGAGGTAGAAGAAATTGTAGCGGCTATAGTAGGCCGTCAGCCCCGCCATGGTGCGCTCGTCGGTGGCGGCAAAATCCACCACGGTCTCGGCATCATAGGAGAAATGCTGCTGCCGTCGGGCGACCAGTGCCTGTTCGAACCACGAGCCAATCGATTCCCGCCCGTAGAGGGTCAGCTTGCCGCCCTCGGTCGAGAAAATGCGGTCGGTATCGGGCGTGCGCAGCCACTGGAAGTCGATGGGCAGGCCGTTCTCGAACGTATAGCGCTGCTCGGCCCAGTACTTGGCTTCGTCGCGCGTGCCGGGCACCTCGACATGGAGCGAGGGCACCGGGCCATTCTTGACGTAGAGCCAGTCGTCCTCACCCCAATAGGCTTCCTGGATGGCGGTTTCGCGGCCGAGAACGCAGCGGCGTTCCTGGGTGGTCGGCCGGCCGGTCAGGTGCACGAGATAGGTCTTGCCGTCGGGTGTCTCGACGATATCGCCATGGCCGGCGCGCTGCAGCGGCGCCAGCGGCGCATCCTTGCTGGTCAGGATGTGCTTGTCGGGATGGGTTTCGTATTGCCCGTCAATGGTGCGCGAACGGGCAAAGGTACAGGCATGGTCATAGGCCGTGCCGCCCTCGGCCGTCAGCAGATAGTACCAGCCGTTGCGCTTGTAGAGATGCGGACCCTCGACCAGTTTCAGGTCGGTGCCCTGGTAGATATTGGTGATCGGGCCAACGAGCTTGCCGGCAATCGGATCGAATTGCTGCAGCGCGATACCGGCAAACAGCAGCGGCCGGCGGCGATGGTCCCAGAGCATGTTGACGAACCACTTCTTGCCGTCGTCATCGTGGAACAGGGAAGGATCAAAACCCGAGGAATTGACATAGATCGGGTCCGACCAGGGACCTTCGATCCTGTCCGCCCAGACGATGTAATTGTGGGCGTCCTTGAACGAGCCGTCCTTGCGCTTGACGTCGGTATAGACCAGCCAGAACTTTTCCCCATCATGGGTGAGACAGGGCGCCCAGACGCCGCAGCTGTCGGGGTCGCCGCGCATGTCGAGCTGGCTTTTCCGGGTGAGCGGACGGGTGATGAGCTCCCAGTTGGCGAGATCCCTGGAATGATGGATCTGGACGCCCGGGAACCATTCGAAGGTAGAGGTGGCGATGTAGTAATCGTCGCCGACGCGAAGAATGGATGGGTCCGGATTGAAGCCCGGGAGAATGGGGTTGGTCAGTTGGGGCATGACGGTGTCCTAGGAGGCCGGCAGGGTCCGCCGGTATTGAATGAAGCCCGAACGCTGCGAAACTTTGTCATAGAGGGCGCGCGCCGTTGCGTTGGATTCATGCGTGAGCCAATAGACGCGTGCACTTCCTTCCGCCGCAGCGTCGGCGGCGACATGGTCGATCAGGGCGCTGCCGATGCCTCGGCCACGGCCCTCCGGGGCGACGAACAGATCCTGGAGGTAGCAGGTGTCGGCAATGGTCCAGTTGGTGCGATGATAGATCCAGTGCACAAGGCCGACCGGCTCGCCATCCCGGAGCGCCAGGGCGCCCCAGGTGGGTTCAGAGGGATCGAGAAGACGAGACCAGGTCGAGGCATAGACCTCATCGGGGAGCGTGGTTTCGTAGAAGGCCAGATAGGCCTTCCACAATTGCGTCCACGCCGCCCGGTCAGTGGGCTCGATTGCCCGGATCATCAGACGAACCGGTTGACCAGGTTTTCGAGATATTCCTGGCGGCCCGACCTGGGCTGCGGGTTGATGCCGTCGGCATGCACCTTTGCGGCGATGTCACTCAGGCTCAGCTTGCCACCGAGAATGTCCTTGCCGAGACC
>CAMLKN010000231.1 GCA_946480655.1 uncultured Devosia sp.
CCCTGGTGCTTGCCCATGCGCTCGCCGCGTTCGGGCATGAGGTCGGCCTTCTGTTCGTCGGTCAGGCTGTCGAAGAAGGCGGTGAAGGCCGGCTGTACGGCTTCGAGTGCCGCAAGGTGGGCAGTCTCGATGGCAATGCGGTTGTCGAAGCGCTCGGAAATGTCCGGCACGGCGGCCGTTTCGCCTTCGGCCGGCGGGGTCGGGCGCAGGCCTTCGGTGGCGGCCTCGAAGGCCGCGGCGGCAGCCAGGGCATCGGACTTGAGGGTTTCGAGCAGGACTGCCTGTTCGTCGGTCAGCTCGATGGCGTGGCTGAGGCGCACGATGGCGATCTCGATCGCTTCGGCGCCGCCCCGGAAATCGAACAGGCCGCCGCCCTGGCGCATTCCCGGACCGTTGCGGAAGCCGCGTTCGCCGGAAGCGGCGGGATCAGCCGGCTGAGTCTGGGCGGCGGGAGCCGCGGGGGTCGCGTCCTGGGCCAGGGCCGGAGCCATGGCGCCGAGGCCGATGGAAGCGGTCATCAGGGCCAGGATGGCGGTGGTGGAAATCGTCTTCATGGTCGTTCATCCTTTGCATGGGATAGCGCCGGTAACCGGCATGACCTGAAGATAGGGAAGGCAAGTTCTTCACAACCTTGCGATCGCATGAAGAGTTGGAGAGGTTGGTAAGGTGGGCAAGCCGGACATGATCGAGTATCGAACCAATCCGTTTCCCGGTGACGATGCGCTGTCGGCCTTCTGGCAACGCGCCTGGGGCGGGCCGCTCCCTCCGGGCTATGAGCGCGTGCTGGAGCGCAGCCTGGCCCATATCGGCGCCCATGACGGGGATCGCCTGGTCGGCTTCGTCAACCTCGCCTGGGATGGCGGGCTGCATGCCTTCGTCCTCGATACGGCGGTGGACCCGGCCTATCGGCGGCGCGGCATTGCCACCGAACTGGTACGGCGGGCAGCGCTGGAGGGCCAAGCGGCGGGTGTGCATTGGCTGCATGTGGACTTCGAGCCGCATCTCGAAGCATTTTATCGCGCCTGCGGATTTCGGCCCACGGCGGCAGGACTGATGCGGCTCGGCGGCTGAGGCGTCAGCTCGCGATATATTCGCGCAGCGCCTCGGCCTCGTGCTCGACTTCGGCGATCTTGAGCTTGACCACGTCGCCGATGGAGATGATGCCGACCAGCTTGCCGTGTTCGGCAATCGGCATGTGGCGGATGCGACGCTGGGTCATCATTTCCATGACGTCATCGATGGTCGTGAGGCGCTCGGCAGTAACGACGGACTTCGTCATGCAGTCGGCAATGGACAGGGCGAGAGCGCCGGTCGGGTTCTTGCCGAGCTGGCGGACGATGTCGCGCTCGGAGAGGATCCCGACGATCTTGCCATTTTCCTCGGTGATGACGACGGCACCGATGTTGTGGGCGTTGAGCAGGGCGACGGCATCGGCCAGCGTGCCGGTCTTGCGCAGGGTATGAACCGCAGTGCCCTTGGTTCGCAGGATGGTATCGACATGCATCGGTCAGTCCTCCTGAAAGAGAATCCAAGTGTGCTCCGGGGTTGCCTCCGCCGCAATAGGAATAAGGTCAAAAAGAAAGGCCGGCGCTGAGGCCGGCCGAGGGGTCGTCAGGGGGACAAAAGGCCCGGTTCACGCGGTATCGCGTGACTGCGCCCAATCGGTAGGCCGAGGGGCGCGTGGGGGTTGGGCCGGAGGCGGGCCACGCCAGACAAAACGCGCGGCCTCGAAAAGCAGGACCAGGAGGAGTAGGGTCAGCGGCACCATGAAGACCGCCACCTGCATATCAGGTTGACTGACAAAATTGGCGGCCTGGGTCGGGCTGACACCGGCCAGAAGCACGGCGGCAGCGGCCACACCAGCGCCAAGCGTGCCGAAAACGGCCATCAACCTGAAACTCTTGCGCCTGGGAGACGTAGATATGTGCATGGGATCGACGTCGTATCCTCGTTTCCGATGCTGCCACTAAAACCGGACTTTGCGGTTCGAGTATGAAACGAAAGGGGCAGGGCGGGACCATTTGAGGGCAGAACTGTGGCGGCAGGACGCCGCCAGAACCATGGGAGGCTGCCTATGCGTATTCTCTTGAATGTTCTTCTGAGTGTGCTGATGTTGGCGCCAGTCGTGGCCCAGGACGCGGAAACCGCCTGGCGGGAAACGGTGACGGGCCAGATCGTGGCGCTGCGCGGGGGCGATGGCGAGACGGCGCTATCCTTCGCGGGGGCGGCCTTCCGCGCCAATTACCAGGCCGATCCGCAGCGGTTCGTCGATGACATTGCCCGGTCGGGCTACGGGCCGATCGGGCAATCGCGATCGCATTCATTCGGGGCATACCGCGAGTTGGCGCCCGGTGCCGTGCTGCAGGTCGTGGAGTTCATCGACAAGGATGGCCGCGTTTGGGAGGCCATATATCAGCTCGTCGACGAACGCGATGAAGGCTGGCGCATCCAGGGTGTAGCGCTGCGCAGCACCGAGAGCCTAGGCATATAGGCCCGTTGCTCAACCGGCATTGGCAGGTCCGCGGGCACCGAGGGCCGACAGGGCAGAGGATGTCTGCTGCTGATGCCGGCGAAGGCGCGACAGTAGTCCCGGCCCACGGCTATTGCGGTGGCGCTGGATGGCATCGGCTATGTCCGGGTCGTAGAAGGACTGATGGAAAACGTCCTTGAAGAGGTAGCTGGCGGGGATCATCGCATTTGTCCTTGCTGGATGTTGAATCGATTCAAAACTTAGTCACACGTCGTTTTGAACCGGTTCAAAATGAACCCGCAAGCGCCTGTCGTCAAGCGGAATTGAACCGATACAAAAAATTTGTTACTGAAGGCTCATGGAGCGCGAAGAATGACTATGCAGGCGGGGCCGGTGAAGTTGCGGGATGTCGCGAAGGCGGCCGGCGTATCGCAGGGGACGGCCTCCAATGTCTTCAATCGACCCGACGTGGTCCGCGAAGAAGTGCGCGAACGGGTGCATGCCGCGGCCAAGGCGCTGGGTTATGCCGGCCCCAGCCTGACCGGCCGGCTGCTGCGCGCGGGCAAGGTCAATGCGATCGGCGTCGCGACGGCCGAGCCGCTGACCTATTTCTTCGAGGACCAGTGGGCCCGGACGATGATGACGGCGCTCTCGGCCGCCTGCGACCGGCGTGGGGCCGGGCTGTCGCTGGTGTCCAGCGTCAATGACGGGCGCCTGGCCTGGAACATCCAGAATGCTCTGGTCGATGGGCTGGTTCTGCTCTGCGCGGCAGAGGGACGGGCGCTGGTCGGCGAGACCGAGAAACGCGAACTCCCCTTCATCGCCCTGGGGCTGGAAGAAGGCCTGGGCGACACGCCCAGCATTGCCATCGACAATTTTGGCGGAGCGCGGAAAGCGGCGCAGCATCTGGCCGGGCTCGGGCACCGCCATGTCGCCATATTGGGCATTGGCGAAATGTGGAACGGCGTGCTGGCCAGTCCGCAGCAGGTACTGGAAACGCCCTATCTGACAGTCAGGGAACGGGTGAGGGGATATTGGGCCGGCATGGCCGAGGCCGGCATTGCCGCGGAAGCCATTCCTTATGCCGACAGCGACAGTACGCAGGAGGGCGTCTGGGCGGCAATGGAGCTGCTGTTTGCACTGCGCGAGCCGCCGACAGGGATCCTGGCCATGTCGGATCGGGCCGCGCTGTTGGCCATGGGCTGGCTCGCCAGCAAGGGCATGAGCGTGCCCGGTGACGTGTCCGTGGTCGGGTTTGACGGGGTGCCGGAGGCGGAATTTGCCGTGCCGGCCCTCACCACGGTGCAGCAGCCTTTCGACGACATTGCCGAAATGGCCGTCGCCTCGATCCTGGATGGCCAGCCGATTGATGTGGGCGACGTGCAGGCATTGCCACTGGTTGTTCGCGGCAGCACGGGTCCGGCCAAAGTAGGCCTTTCCGCCCCGGTGGCCATCGGCTAAATCCCTTGCGACACATCCGGGGGTGAGCAATGGGATTTCTGTCAGATTCTTTGGCGCGCGTGGCGCCGTCGGCAACGGTAGCGATCAGCCAGAAGGCGCGGATCATGGCGGCCGAGGGCAAGGACATCATCGCGCTCAGCGCCGGCGAGCCGGATTTCGACACGCCCGAGCATGTTCGCAACGCGGCCAAGCGGGCGATGGACGAGGGCAAGACGCGCTACACCAATGTGGATGGCATCGCCGAGCTCAAGGAAGCGGTGGCGGCAAAATTCCGCCGCGACAACGGTCTCAACGTTACGGCGGCCGACTGCTT
>CAMLKN010000232.1 GCA_946480655.1 uncultured Devosia sp.
GTGGCGGGCGCGACCCTCACTGGCTCGCCCAGATGATCCGGGCCATCCATTCGACATCGGCAACGTCGAAGATGCGCGGGTCATAGGCGGGATTGATCGAGTGCAGCTCGATCTGCCTGGCGCTCTGGCGGGCGAGGATCTTGGCCATCACCTCGCCGTCGCGCGTCTTGACCACGACCCGGTCGCCGCGCCGCACCTGTTCGGTCGGAGAGACGACGACGCGGTCGCCCTCGCGATAGAGCGGCTCCATGCTGTCGCCCGAAATTTCCAGCGCATAGATGCCGCTATCCTCCGGCGTGGGCAGGGCAACTTCGTCCCAGCCATGGCCGACCGGATGCCCGGCGCTGTCGAAATAGCCGCCACTGCCGGCCTGGGCGAGGCCAAGCAGGGGGATGGTGCGCAGGCTCGGTTCGGCAAAGCCGCCGGGCGCGGAGAGGAAAATACCGGTACCGGCCAGGAAGCCGTCGATATTCTCGCCTGTGGCTTCGAGGATTTTCGAGAGGCTCTCGGTCGATGGCCAGCGCTCGCGCCCGTCCTTGCTCACCCGCTTGGAAACATTGAAGGCCGTGGCGTCGAGCCCGGCCAGCTTGGCCAAGGCCGAGACGGACACGCCATGGCGCCGCGCCAGCGCGTCAATACCATCCCAGATGGCCCGGTGAGAAAGCATGGTCATGTCCAAAAAGGAATGATGTCATATTACGGAAAACAATCCTAAACTATTCCCTCTGCACCACCTTGTAAAGCAGCGTGTTCCGCATTACCCCCGGCTGCAGCCAATGTCCGCCCGAGGGGCTCCCGTGCCCGATACGCCCGACCTCATTTACAAGATCGCCACCAGCGACAGCTATGCTCCGGCCCGCCATGCCGGTCACTATGCGGGCATGCCCATTGATGCCGCCGACGGCTACATGCACTTCTCGACGGCGGCGCAACTGTCCGAAACCCTGCGCCTTCACTTCAAGGGACAGTCAGACCTGGTGCTGCTGGGCGTACGTGTCGATGAACTGGGCAAGAACCTGGTCTGGGAGCCATCGCGCGGCGGCCAGCTCTTCCCCCATCTCTATGGCGGACCGCTCGACCTGGCGGCCGTTGTCTGGGAAGAGGCTATCAGCGTCGATGCCGAGGGCGGCTGCACCCTGCCGGAGGCGGTACGATGATCTTCTCGGCCCTATCACCCCTGCTGCGCAATGCCGGCCTCGCCAATCTCACGCGCGACGCGCTCTTGCGCATGGATCCGGAGACCGCCCACGGCGCCACCATCACGGCGCTGCGGCTGGGCCTCGCGCCACAGCAGCAACATGCCGATCCGCCGGAACTGGCCACCACCCTTTGTGGCCTCGAGCTCAAGAACCCGGTCGGCATGGCCGCCGGCTTCGACAAGAATGCCGAAGTGCCGCGCCCGCTGGCCCTCATGGGCTTCGGCATGGTCGAGATCGGCACCGTGACCCCGCGCCCGCAGGCCGGCAATCCCAAGCCGCGCCTCTTCCGGGTGGCTGAGGCCGAAGGCGTCATCAACCGCATGGGGTTCAACAATGAGGGCCACGACGCCGCTTTCGAGCGCCTGAAGGGCCTGCGCGTGCCTGCCGCACTGGGGGTCAATATCGGCGCCAACAAGGACAGCGAGGATTTCGTCGCCGACTATGTGCTGGGGGTGAAGCGCTTCGCCGATCTGGCCGACTACCTCACCGTGAACATTTCCTCGCCCAATACGCCGGGGCTGCGCAACCTGCAGGCCGACGAGGCCCTGACGCGGCTCCTCGGCGAAGTGCTGGCCGCCCGCGCCAAGGCGAAAACCCGCGTGCCGGTGCTCTTGAAGATCGCGCCCGATCTCGACGAAGCGGGCATGGATGCGGTGGCCCGCGTCATCCTCGCTACCGATCTCGATGGGCTGATCGTCTCCAACACCACCATTTCGCGCGAACCGGTCGCAGGCATGGAGAACGCTTCCGAAACCGGCGGCCTTTCCGGCAAGCCGCTCTTCCCGCTGGCTACCCAACGGCTCGCGCAAATGCGCCAGCGCGTCGGCGCACTGCCCATCGTCGGTGTCGGCGGCATCCATTCGCCACAGACGGCCCTGCAGAAATTCGAGGCGGGCGCCAATGCCATCCAGCTCTATTCGGCGCTGGTTTTCGGCGGCCTCGACCTGCTCGACCGCATCAAGCGCGGACTCGTGGCCGGGGTGCGGTCGGCCGGCAAGCGCAACATTTCCGAACTGGTCGGAACGCGGGTGGACGACTGGGCTTCGGGCCGGAGCTAGGACGCTGCGCCCGAGCAGATCCGCGCGGCATCGGCCTCCACCTCGCGCGGATCAAGCGTTACCGTCAGGTCCTGGCGAAAGATATCGGCCGAGATCAGCGTCACGCACTCGCGAAACGGAGTGGGTTTCAGGATGATCGCGCCAGCCACGATGCCCGAACCCACGAGAATGGCGAGCGCCACGCCCCACATATTCATTGTGCCACATCCATCTCGAACACCACGTCGGCTCGCTCCCGCGACTCTTCGACGAGATCGTAGTTGGGCAGATCGTTGCGCTCGATATGGGCGCGGTTGCGTTCCTCCGAGAACAGGCCCTCTTCGCCATGCCGCTTCATCAGGCGGGTCCGCACCAGTTCGCGCGGCACATGGATGAAGACGGCATAGTCGAGCAGCGATTTCACCCCGGCCCAGGGCCCCTGGGTCAGCAGCAGGTAATTGCCCTCGACCACCAGCACCTTCACATCCGGACCAACCGTGAAGGCGCCGTCCACGGTATCCTCGATCTTGCGGCTATAGCCCGGTCCGCTGACCGGCTCGGTCGCATGCTTGAGGTGATGGAGGAAGCTGACAAAGGCCGCGCCCTCGAATGTATGCGGCGCCCCCTTGCGGTGGGTCTCCCCCATGGCCTCGATCTTGGCATGCTTCATATGGAAGCCATCCATGGGCACCAGCGCCGCGCTGCCGGGCCTCACGGCATTGAGCATGGCCACCAGCTCCGCCGCCAGTGTCGACTTGCCCGTTCCCGGCCCTCCGGCAATGCCAATGGCGATGCGCTTGCCATCAGCCCGGCTTTCCATCTCGAGGATATGCGGCACCAGCCGCGACAGGACGTTCTGCGGGGTGAGGTGAATGGTCTCGGGCACGCCCGTTCCCTCCCTTGGTTTCGTTGCGTTCGATCATATAGGCTCGGCGCTGATTTGCAGCAGGTGACTGGTGTCCGGTTTCGTTCTTCCCCCTGTCATTGCCGACTGGTTCGCCGCCCGCGGCTGGGCGCCGCGGCAGCATCAGCTCGATGTTCTGGCGTCATACCAATCCGGCGCCAGCCAGCTGCTGATTGCCCCGACCGGCGCGGGCAAGACATTGGCCGGCTTCCTGCCGACGCTGACTGATCTCGTCACCGGCGACTTCGAGGGCCTCCACACCCTCTACATCTCCCCCCTCAAGGCCCTGGCCGTCGACGTCGAGCGCAATCTGTCGACGCCCATATCGCAGATGCATCTGCCCATCCGCGTGGAAGCGCGCACCGGCGACACCCCGGCATCCAAGCGGGCCCGCCAAAGGGTCAAGCCGCCGCACGTCCTGCTGACGACCCCCGAACAACTGGCCCTGCTGATCTCCCATCCGCAGGCCGAGCTGATGTTCGGGTCGCTCAGGCGCGTCGTTCTCGACGAGTTGCACGCCCTCGTCACCTCCAAGCGCGGCGACCTCCTCTCGCTTGGCCTGGCACGGCTGGCCAAATTGTCTCCCGGCCTGCGCATCACCGCGCTTTCGGCCACCGTGGCGCGGCCGGACCTGTTGCGTGACTGGATCGCCCAGCCCCATCCGCAGGGACGCACAGACCTCCTGCGCATGGTCGGCGGCGCGCCGCCCGAGCTGCACATCCTCGAAACCGAGGAACGCCTGCCCTGGGCCGGTCACTCGGCCGTCTACGCCCATCGCGAACTCTACGAGACGATAAAGCGGCACAAGACCACGCTGCTCTTCGTCAATACTCGCTCGCAGGCCGAACTGCTGTTCCAGGGTCTGTGGAACATCAACGAGGACATGCTGCCCATTGCCCTCCACCACGGCTCGCTCTCGGTCGAGCAGCGGCGCAAGGTCGAAGCCGCCATGGGCTCGGGCCGGCTCAAGGCCGTGGTCTGCACTTCCACGCTCGACCTGGGCATCGACTGGGGCGATGTCGACCTCGTCGTGCAGGTCGGCGCCCCCAAGGGCTCTTCGCGCATGCTGCAGCGCATCGGCCGCGCCAATCACCGGCTCG
>CAMLKN010000233.1 GCA_946480655.1 uncultured Devosia sp.
CGTTCCTCGGCACGCTCGATGGCCCAGTCGAGCAGCTTCCCGGCCTGGTTCGGGGAAGCCGCTAACCAGTGGTCGAAGGCATCGCGCAGCGCCGTGTCGACGATGCGGGTGGCTTCGCCCGAGGCCAGCTTGTCCTTGGTCTGGCCGACAAATTCGGGCTCGCGCACGAAGACCGAGAGCATGGCGGCGCAACTGGTCAGCACGTCCTCGGCGGTGAGGTTGGCCGCGCCCTTGTTCTTGGTCAGCTCCGCATAGTTCTTGAGGCCGCGCAGCAGGGCCATGCGCAGGCCTGCCTCATGCGTGCCGCCATCTGGCGTGGGCACCGTGTTGCAGTAGGACTGCACGCCACCATCGCCAATGGTCCAGGCAATGGCCCATTCCACCGAGCCGTGGCTGCCGGGCCGGCCGCTGCGGCCCGAGAAGATCTCGTCGGTAATGCGCGTCTCACCCTCGATCCGGGCGGTCATGTAGTCCTTTAGGCCGTCCGGATAGTGGAACACCGCCTTGGCCGGCACTTCTTCATTGGCGAGGCTCTCGTCGCAGCTCCAGCGCAGCTCGACGCCGCCGAAGAGATAGGCCTTGGCGCGGGTCATTCGGAAGATACGCCCAGCCGAGAAATGCGCCGTCGGGCCGAAAATCTGCGGATCAGGATGGAACCGCGTCGTGGTCCCACGCCGGTTCTGCACCCGGCCCACATTTACCACGTCCTCGACCACATGGCCGCGCGAGAACTGGATGCGATAGAGCTGTTGGTCGCGCGCCACTTCCACGACCATATCGTCGCTGAGGGCGTTCACCACCGAGACGCCGACGCCGTGCAATCCGCCTGAAGTTTCATAGGCTTTGCTGTCGAACTTGCCGCCAGCGTGCAGGACGGTGTGGACGATCTCGAGGGTCGAGCGATTGGGGAATTTGGGGTGCTTTTCGACCGGTATGCCGCGGCCATTATCGGTAACGGTTATGTATCCGTCGGCGCCCAGATGCACTTCGATCCGGGTGGCGTGGCCGGCAATGGCCTCGTCCATGGAATTGTCGATCACCTCGGCGAAGAGGTGGTGATAGGCGTTGATATCGGTGCCGCCGATATACATGCCGGGGCGACGGCGAACCGGCTCAAGTCCTTCCAGAATCTCGATTTCTGCGGCGCCATAGGCTTGCGTCACCGGCTGCGGTGCAGACGGCTTGGGCGCGATCGGCTCTGCCTTCTTGGGCTTTTCAGGCTCGGGGGCAGGGCTTCCGAAGAGATCTGACATGCACGTCCCATAGGTTCGGCCCGAATCGGGCAGGTCCAATCTCTAGCATATCGCAAGCGTTTCCGAGGGTCCGGCCGGCGGGGCAATTCCCACAGCCTGTGGCGGTCGTGGACCGTCAAGATGAACGGATGCCGAACGCGACCCGACGCGCGAAGCGAACCCCGCATCCGAGCCAGATTGAAGCAGTTTCGTCCCAAGATAGGGCGGCTGGTTTACCGCTCGTTTCCTTCTTGAGAGCACTTTCTTAAGCGCGTCCTGATAGAAATCTGGACATACGGTTTTTGTCTGGAGTTGCCGTATGAGAACCGAACAGCCGGGTATTGCGTATCAATCGGTCAAGGTCGGTTCGGCGTCTCACGGATATTGGCCGGCAGCCGGATTTAGTAGTATTGCGTACCGGCTGGCCAGTTTCCGAACGTCGCGTCTTGGCGCACTGATCGGCGTCTCGTTCCTCTTCTATTTTGCCTGACCTGACTTGCGCTGCCTTGGCGGCGCGGTTAGGTATTTGGCATTCGTTTCCGGTCCACGCGCAAAAAGGGAGGGCTGCATGACTGTTTTTCAGACGCATCGTTCCCGTGGACCCGTCCGGGCCCTGCGGCACACGCTGCAGGGCTGACCAGCCTGGTCCGGACGTAACCTTTCCGTTCCCGATCCTCTGGTTTGCCCTTCATGGCGACCTGGCCGATGCCAGGATGCTTTTCTGATGGCAATGGCGCCTGGCAACATGCGGCGCCGATCCAGTGAGCGAATACAATGGGCACGATCAGCCTCAAGAATGCCGGCCACCGTGCGGGCGAGCTTCTCTTCTCAAACCTCAACCTCGTTATCGGCGACGGCGACCATGTCGGTCTTGTCGCGCCCAATGGGCGGGGCAAGTCCACGCTCCTCAGGGCCATGGCCGGCCAGCTCGAGCTGAGCGAGGGAGACATCACCCGATCCCGCGGCCTCACCATCGGCTATGTGCCGCAGGAAATCCCGGACAGAGCGCTCGCCCAGACGCTGACCGGATTTGTGGCCTCGGCGCTCGATGCGTCGACCCTTGATGCCGAAGGCTGGCGCGTGGACGTAGTGCTCGAGGAAATGTCCATTCCTGAAGAGTTTCGCGACAAGCCGCTTTCCGAGTTGAGCGGCGGCTGGCAGCGCATGGCGCTCCTGGCGCGCTGCTGGGTAACCCAGCCGGATGCGCTGCTGATGGACGAGCCGACCAACCATCTTGATCTCGGGCGCATCCTAATGCTCGAGGAGTGGCTAGGCTATGCCGCGCGCAGCCTGCCCGTCGTGATCGCCAGTCACGACCGCGCCTTCCTTGATGCCACGACCAATCGGACTCTGTTCCTTCGGCCCAGCGAGCAGGTCTATCTGCCGCTGCCCTATTCCGAGGCGCGTGCGGAACTGGACCAGATCGACGCGGCGGCCGAGGCCCAGAGAGAACGTGACCTCAAGCAGGCGGCGCAACTGCGCAAGCAGGCCGCCAAGCTGACCAATATCGGCATCAACTCGGGCAGCGATCTTCTTACGGTCAAGTCCAAGCAGTTGCGAGACCGCGCCGAGAAGATCGAGACGCAGGTTCAGGAGGTGCATCGGGACCGCACGGGCCTCGTCAAGCTGGGCAATAGCGGCGCCGAGGCCAAGGTGATGATGGCCTTCGAAAACCTGCCCATCGCCACGCCCGAGGGCCGGCCGCTCTTCACCATCGAAAAATTGCACATTTTCCAGGGCGACCGCATCGTTCTGCTCGGACGAAATGGCACCGGCAAGTCCCAGTTCATGCGCGTCGTGACCGAAGCGCTCGCCGGATCCGTGCCTGCTGGGTTACGCATTTCTCCACAGCTCACGCCCGGTTATCTGGACCAGGCCCTGGCCTGGTTGCCGCTCGATCCGTCACCGCTCGACTATATCCTGCACCGATTTGACGAAGGGGACCGGCGCACGATCGCGCTCTTGGCCGGCGCCGGTTTCCCGCCGGACCGGCAAACCAAGCCGATCCGCTCCATGTCCCTTGGCCAGCGGGCGCGCCTGGCCCTGTTGGCGCTGCGGCTGGAGCGGCCGAACTTCTATCTGCTCGACGAACCGACCAACCACCTCGACATCCCGGGCCAGGAACAACTGGAAGACGACATAAGGGAGCAGGGGGCCACGACCATCCTCGTGACCCATGACCGGGCTTTCCTGCGCGCCATCGGCACGCGCTTCCTGCTCATCGAGCGCAAGAAGCTGGTCGAAGTGGATGGGCCGGACCGGTTCTTTGCCGAGATGGCGGGCTGAACGGACTGGGGCGCCACCTGGCGCCCCGATCATCAGTGATGCCGATGCTCCGGCATGACTTCGAGGTCATGGCGGGTCCAAAGCGTCATGGCGTGGACCTTTCCGGTTTCATCGCGCATGAAATCAAGGCTGGCCAGACCAACCGAGACCGGCTTAGCCCCGAGGCCCAGAAAGCCGCCGACATCTATTATGACCTGTGCGCCTGGTCCGCTGCCATGCAGATGGGAGACCTTGCCGATTTCCTGATTGTCCAAGCCATAGACGGTGGCGCCTTCCAGCACGTCTGGGACAAGCTCGTGTTCCATCAGCCGCAGATGGCGGGAATGGTCGAGGGTCGGGTTGGTGTGACCCGCGACATTGTCCCGGCCCGTCTGCAGGTTGGGTCTTGTCCGTTCGAGCCGGTCGAGGGCTAGCGCGATCCTCAGCGCGACATTGGGGTCATAGTCATGATCGGGCGCGGTGCGCTCATAGTCGCGCAACTCGTCGGTGGTGATACCGGCCTCGGCCGCGAACTGGTCGGGGTCGAGCCCGAGCGAAAGCCGCCGATTGTGGTCGCCCTTGGGCTGGTACGGCGAGTCTGACGTGTATTGGGTCATGGCATTCCTCCATTCTGGAGAGGAAAGTGCCTTGCTGCCCAAATGGTTCACGGACAGCTGGACCATTCCGATCAAATCCCTGCCGCAAACAAAAAGGCCGCCCGGAGGCGGCCTTTTC
>CAMLKN010000234.1 GCA_946480655.1 uncultured Devosia sp.
CGGCCAAGCCCTGGCTGCCGGTCAAGCCCGCGCATACGGCGCTGAGCGTCGACGTGCAGAATGCCGATCCCAATTCGACCCTCAACTTCTATCGAACCCTGCTCGCCTGGCGCAAAAGCCATCCGCAACTGGTGACGGGCGACATCACCTTCTTCAACACGGCCGAACCGGTCCTCGCCTACCGCCGCTCCGCCGGCAACAAGGACCTCATCTGCGTCTTCAATCTCTCGCCCGAGGCGCTGAGCGTGAAGCTCTCCAAGGTGGAGCTCGAACTGGAGCCCGTCAGCAACAATGCCACGCTCGACGGTTCACGGCTCGATCTCGGCCCCAATGGCTTCGCCATCCTTCCCGCCCCAGCGGGCGAGGGGAAAGTGAGCTTCAAGCCGTCCCGTTAGGGCAAGTCTCTCCGGTGGAGAGATTTGAGGCGCGAAGGCCATGAGACTCCGACCCGTCCCGCAGGGCTGATTGCGCCGGTGGCGCGATCAGAGGTGAGGAGGCCGCGAGACCTATGGTCGAGGGGCACCTC
The DNA here is from genome assembly GCA_946480655.1 of uncultured Devosia sp. The sequence goes on from CAMLKN010000234.1 coordinate 527, forward strand.
GAATGGCGGAGCCGCCTGCTGTTCGCAAACGCGACAGCGCGAGTACCAGCAGTCGTCTTTGGGCGGCCTACATATAGACCCGCTCGAACGTGTCGGGGTGGAAGAACTGCATCTCCTCCCCGCCACCGGGCTTGGGCACGAAGGCCCGGATGCAGCCGCCCCACATCTCGGCGCGGCTGGCATCCACGCCCATCTGCCGCAGCCGCATCAGGTTGAATTCGTTCTGCTCGCTTTCGGAGAATTCCTCGCCGACGCCGATGGTCACGCCGAAGGTGACACTGACACCCGGGCGGGAAACCAGGCATTGCGCGCTCGAGGCCTGCGTGGCGCTGGTCAGCGCGAGAGCGAGCAGGGCGGCGGCAGCGAGTCGGATCATCTGGGGTCTCCTTCCCTGCCAGTCATGCCCCCAGATTGTGGCAAAGCTCTGCCCCGCCTCTCCTGCCAGCGGATCAGCATCACCACGGCCGGAATGGCAAAGCTCAGCATCAGCAGGCGGATCACATGGTGCGCGGCGATGAAGGCCGTGTCGTAGCCCAGGGCGATCCCCAGCGCGCCCATACCCTCGAGCGCTCCGGGGGACAGGCCCAGCCAGATCTGCCCGAAAGGCATGTCCACCAGCTGCGCCACGCCCATTGCCATCACCGTGACTATGGTAACGGTCATGCCGGTCGCGATCAGCCCGCCCTTGGCCGCGGCCAGGAATTCGGCGCGGGTAATGCCCTTGAAGCGCGATCCGATCAGCGCCCCGGTGAGAATGAAGGTGCCGATCACCAATGGCGTCGGCATGGCCTCGGTATAGAGCCCGCCAAGCTTGGCCGCCGTCGCCGCCGCCATGGCCCCCAGCACCATCCCCGCCGGCACCTTGAGGCGCATGAAGATCAGCCCAACCGCCACGCAGCCCGCGGCCAGCAGCACCAGTTGCAGGGGCCCCAGAAAGTCGCTGCGCACCGGCGGCGTAAACTGGTCGATCGGCAGGAAGACCGCTCCGATCGGCACCGCAATGGTCAGCATGAGAATGCGGATGACCTGGATGATGACGATCTGCCGCGCATTGCCGACGCCAGTCGCGGCGATACCCATGACGAAGCTCAGATGCCCTGGAAACGAACTGAGATAGGCCGTCCCGGCATCGAGCTTGAATACGCGTGTCAGCATCCAGCCGGTCGAGGCGACAATGATTACCAGTTCGAGCGCCAGCGCCGCCAGCGATATGGGCCAGCTGGCCAACAGGGACAGACTGTCCGGCGCCACACTCGCGCCCATCGACATGCCGATCAGCACGAAGGCCACGTTCCGCAACCCATCGGGCATCCTGACCGGCGCGCCGAGCATGGCGGCAATGGTCACCGCCAGCGCCCCGCCCATCAGCCATCCGGCCGGCAGGCCGATGATTGTCGCCAGCGCGCCGCCGGCAGCGGCAATGGCAAGGGTCAGAAGGACGGGAAGTATGTCGGATCGTGAGAACAGAGCAGGCATTATGCGCCAGCCTTAGCTGATCCGGTGCCGGGGCAAAAGGTTGATCGGATAGATCAATGTGGCTTGCCCGTGGGCGGTAAAGGGTAGTGACGGGAGAAGAGGCGCGTCAGGGCCAGCCGAAAAGGTGGGATTCCGAGAACCGGCGCGCAGCGTACTTCAGTACGTGAGCACCGGAAGCGCAGGAATGCCGGCTTTGCAGGCGGCCATCATGCGCCTAGCGACCCGTCACAGGCAGTGCCTTCTCTGCCAGCCTGACCCAATAGGATACGCCCACCGGGATGGCCTCGTCATTGAAGTCGTAGGTGTCGGTGTGCAACTCGGTCGAATTGCCATTGCCGAGGAAGATATAGGCGCCGGGCCGCCGGTTGAGCATGAAGGAAAAATCCTCTCCGCCCATGGACGGCGCCACGTCGTCATCGACATTGGCCGCGCCCACCACGTCGCGGGCAACGGCGGCGGCAAAGCGCGTCTGCTCCTCGGCATTGACCGTCACCGGATAGCCGCGGGCGTAGCGCACGCTGGCCTCTGCGCCAAAGCTCAGGGCAAATTGCGGCACGAACTCGGCCAGCCGCGCCTCGATGAAGTCCTGCACTTGCCCATCGAGCGTGCGCACTGTGCCGGTGATCTTCGCCGTGCGCGAGATGACATTGTCGGCCTCGCCGGCTTCCACCATCGTCACGCTCAGCACCGCACTATCCAGCGGGTCGAGATTGCGCGAGACGATGGTCTGCAGCGCCGTCACCATCTGCGCGGCGACGATGATCGGGTCCACCGTCTGCTGCGGCCGTGCCGCATGGCCGCCCTTGCCGGTAATGTCGATATAGAAGCGGTCGGTCGCGGCCATGATGCCGCCCGAGCGGATACCGAAGGTCCCGACCGGCATGCCTGGCCAGTTGTGCATGCCATAGACCTCGGCAATGTCGAATTTCTCGATGAGACCATCCTCGAGCATCACCTTGCCGCCGCCGCCGCCCTCTTCGGCCGGCTGGAAGATCAGCGCCACCCGCCCGTCGAAATTGCGCGTCTCGGCGAGGTATTTGGCCGCACCCAGCAGCATGGACGTATGTCCATCGTGGCCGCAGGCATGCATCTTGCCCGGCGTGGTCGAGGCATGCGGCAGGCCGGTCTTCTCGGTCATGGGCAGGGCGTCCATGTCGGCCCGCAGCCCGATGGTGCGCGTGCCTGCGCCCCGACCCTTGATGATGCCGACAACGCCCGTGCGTCCGATGCCGGTCACCACCTCGTCGCAACCGAAGGCCCGCAGTTTCTCCGCCACGATTCCCGCCGTCCGGTGCACGTCGAACAGCACTTCGGGATGGGCATGGAAGTCCCGTCGCCAGGCGGCGATTTCGGGCTGGAATTCGGCAACGCGGTTGAGAACGGGCATCAGGCAATCCGGAAGACGGGGCAGACAGGACAATGTCGCTGTCCTATCAAATCGCGTCAACCTTATCCCATTTCGTTTCTGTTGGGCAGGAGCCCATCCCGGACATTCGGTACCGCTTTCCAATCTTTCGCTCGCGACCGAACCGAATTTCCCTCTGCGCGCCTTGCCCCCTCCGGCCGATTTTGCGATTTGAGGCCAACTTTACGGAGCAGCTCATGAAAATCCTCGTCGCGGTCAAGCGCGTGGTCGATCACAATGTCCGTATCCGGGTGCGCCCCGATGGCTCGGGCGTCGAGACCAATGGCGTGCGCATGTCGATGAACCCGTTCTGCAAGCACGCGGTGGAAGCCGCCGTCCAGCTCGCCGAGACGGGGCAGGCGAGCGAGATCGTCGTTGTCTCCATCGGTCCCAAGGCCAGCAACGACGTCATCCTCACGGCCCTCGCCATGGGTGCCCATCGCGGCATTCTCGTCGAAACCGACGCTGCGCTCGAAACCCTCGCCATCGCCAAGCTCCTGGCCAAGATTGTCGACGAGGAAAAGCCGGACCTTGTCCTCCTCGGCAAGCAGGCCGTCGATGACGACAGCAACCATGTCGGCCAGATGCTCGCGGCCCTGACCGATCGCCCCCAGGCCACCTTCGCCTCCGAGATCAAGCTCAACGGCGCCGAGCTCGAGGTCACCCGCGAGGTCGATTATGGCCGCGAGACCATCGCCCTGCCGCTGCCCGCCGTGGTTACTGCCGATCTTCGCCTCAACACCCCACGCAACGCGGCCCTGCCCATGGTCATGAAGGCGCGGTCCAAGCCGCTGGCCGTCCGTCCCGCAGCCGA
>CAMLKN010000235.1 GCA_946480655.1 uncultured Devosia sp.
GGCGGCCCCGGCCGGGCCACCGAGCTGCCCGCGACCTTCATGTATTCCTACACCTTCACCCGCAATTCCATGGGCATCGGCGCCGCCAGCGCGGTGATCATGCTCATGACGGTCGCGGCCATCATGATCCCGTACCTTTATTCCGAGCTGGGGGCGAAGAAAGAATGAGTGCCGTCAGTCAAGATACCGCGGTCAAGACCAGCCGCGTCGCCCAGGTCTTCATCTACCTGATCCTGGTGCTGTTCGCCCTGTTCTACCTGCTGCCGCTCTACGTGATGCTGACCAATTCGCTCAAGCCGCTGAGCGAAATCACCGGCGGCGACATGATGAGCCTGCCTCGGGCACTGACCTTCGAACCCTGGCTCAGCGCCTGGGCCACGGCGCAGGTCGGCGTCTCGCCGACCGGCCTCCGGCCCTACTTCCTCAATTCGATCCTGATGGTCGTTCCCGCCGTGGCGATCTCCACCGTTCTGGGCGCGCTCAATGGCTACATCCTGACCAAATGGCGGTTCCGGGGCGATACCCTGCTGTTCGGGCTGATGCTGTTCTCCTGCTTCATCCCGTTCCAGATCGTGCTCATTCCCATGGCCCGTATGCTGGGGCTGATGGGCATAGCCGGCACGACCCAGGGCCTGGTGCTGGTGCACGTGGTCTATGGCGTCGGCTTCTCGACGCTCTATTTCCGCAACTACTACGCCTCGTTCCCGACCGAACTGGTGCGCGCGGCGATGATCGACGGCGCCGGCTTCTTCCGCATCTTCTGGCGCATCATGCTGCCGGTGTCGGGACCGATCGCCGTCGTCACCATCATCTGGCAGTTCACCAATATCTGGAACGACTTCCTGTTCGGCGCCTCCTTTGCCGGGCTCAACGCCATGCCGATGACCGTGGCGCTCAACAACCTCGTCAACTCCTCGACCGGCGTGCGCGAGTACAATGTCCATTTCGCGGGGGCCATCATGGCCGCCCTGCCGACATTGCTCGTCTACATCGTCGCCGGCCGCTTCTTCGTCCGCGGCCTGATGGCCGGTTCCGTGAAAGGGTAAGGCCATGGGCTTTCTCGATATCTCGCATGTCTCCAAGGCCTATGGCGCCGTGCAGGTGCTGCACGAGGTCGATATCTCGGTGGAGGAGGGCGAGTTCATCGTTCTCGTCGGTCCGTCGGGCTGCGGAAAATCGACGCTGATGAACATGATCGCCGGGCTCGAGCCCATCACCACCGGCAGCATCAGCATTCGCGGCCGCGTCATGAACGGCGTCCACCCGTCCAAGCGCAACATTGCCATGGTGTTCCAGAGCTATGCGCTCTACCCCAACATGACCGTGGCGCAGAACATGACCTTCGGCCTCGAAATGCATGGCGTGCCCAAGCCGGAGCGCGAGCGCCTCCTGGCCGACGTGGCCAAACTGCTGCAGATCGATCATCTGCTGGAGCGTAAGCCCGGAGCCCTCTCCGGCGGACAGCGGCAGCGCGTGGCCATGGGCCGGGCTCTGGTGCGCAATCCCGACGTCTTCCTCTTCGACGAACCGCTCTCCAATCTCGACGCCAAGCTGCGCGTGGACATGCGCACCGAGATCAAGAAGCTGCACCAGAACCTGGGCACGACCATCGTCTACGTGACCCATGACCAGATCGAGGCGTTGACGCTCTCGACCCGCATCGCGGTGATGAACAAGGGCTATATCCAGCAGTTGGGAACGCCCAAGGAAATCTACGACACGCCGGCCAACCTGTTCGTCGCCACCTTCATGGGGTCGCCGGCCATGAACATCATCCCGGCCACTGTGCGGGTCGAGGACGGCGTGCCCTATGCCGAGATCACCGACGCCCGCGGCCACCTGCAATCGCTCAAGTTCAGCCAGGCCAACATGGCCGAGTGGAACGGCAAGGAGATCATGCTCGGCATCAGGCCCGAGGCCATTACTGACATCGACGGCGCCGATCGCAAGTCGCAGAACATCCAGCGCTTCTCCAACATCGTCACAGTGACCGAGCCGGCCGGTTCGGACACCTTCGTCACCATGACCGTGTCGGGCCGCGACGTCGTCGCCCGCATGCGGGCCGACGCTTCGGTTGCGGCGCGCGACAGCTTTGAATTCGCCGTCAACATGGACAAGGCCGTCGCCTTCGACCCCAAGACCGAGGCGCGCATTCGCTGATGAGTCCGGATGTCATCATCATCGGCTCGGGCATCGGCGGCAGCACCATGGCCGCCGCGCTCGCCCCCACGGGGAGGACAATACTCATCCTCGAGCGGGGTGAACGCCTGCGCGATTGCCCGGAGGCGCGCGATCCACATGCCATTTTCGGCCGCGGCCATTTTCGTCCCCGTGAGACCTGGCTGGATGGGGAGGGGCGCGCGTTCAATCCCGGCAACTACTATCTGGTCGGGGGCAATTCCAAGTTCTTCGGCGCGGTGCTGATCCGGTACCGGCGCGAAGATTTCGCCTCGATCAGGCATCTCGGCGGCGCCACGACCGGATGGCCGATTTCCTATGAGGATCTGGAAGCGGATTACCAGGCCGCCGAGGTGCTCTACCGCGTGCGCGGCACGACGTCTGAAGACCCGAGCGAACCACCGCATTCCGGGCAGTATCCGTTCCCGCCGGTCCCCGATGAACCCAGCATTGTCGACCTGCGGCGCCGGCTGAAGTCGGTGGGGCTGCATCCGGCGAGCCTGCCCCTGGGCGTCGATATCGACCGCTGGCTGGCGCGCGGCAAGACACCATGGGATGCATTCCCCGACACTGTGAGGGCCAAGAGCGACGCCGAAAGCGTCGGCCTCGCGGAAGCACTCAAGCATCCCAATGTCACGCTCTCGACCGGCACCCGCGTCCTCCGGCTCATCGCTAATGGGGAGGGACGGATCACCGGGGTTGAAGTGGAAAGGGCAGGGCGTCGCGAGACCATCAGCGCGCCCACCGTGGTGCTGAGCGCCGGCGCTGTGCAATCGGCCGCGCTGCTGCTGGCCTCGACAGACGCGGACCACCCGCGTGGCCTCGCCAACAGCTCCGACCAGGTCGGCCGCAATTTCATGAACCACAATTGTTCAGCCGTTCTGGCCTTGCACCCGCTGCGGAAAAACACGTCCGTCTACCAGAAGACGCTGATGATCAACGACTTCTACCTGCGGGGCGGGGAAGGGGACACGCCCCTGGGCAATATCCAGCTCCTGGGCAAGATTTCAGGACCGATCCTCGCCGCGTCCTCGCCGCTGCCCGGACCTCTGGCGGACTGGGTAGCCCGGAGGTCGGTGGACCTCTATGCCATGTCGGAGGACCTGCCCAATCCGGAGAGCCGGGTCACGCTCGTCAACGGCCAGGTTCGGCTTGACTGGAAGCGGTCCAACTGGGACGCGCATCTCGCCTTGGTCCGCAAGCTCAAGGGCGTGCTGCGCAAGGCCGGTTATCCCATCGTCCTGTCCCGTCCTTTCGACCGGCGCACGCCCAGCCACCAATGTGGCACCGCCCGCATGGGGAATGACCCCAAGACCGCCGTGGTGGATTCCAACTGCCGCAGCTTTGACCACCCCAACCTCTACATTGTCGATGCTTCGGTCCTCCCCACCTCGGCGGCGGTCAATCCGGCGCTGACCATTGCCGCCCTGGCGCTGCGTAGCGCCCGTCACCTCGCGCAACGCGACCTGGCGGCCTGAGGGGCGGAGATGGGCAGGAACACACGGCAAATCCCCTGTGACCCTGACCGGAATCGGACCTGCGCGCCGATGCGGGAATGCTATGGTTCATGCCTCGCTTGTTCGGCGGATCGACCGCCGGAGGTAAAGGGGCAATGAATATGGCGAACAATGACCGCAGGCCGACCATTATCGACGTGGCGCGCCGGGCCGGCGTATCGAAGTCTACCGTGAGCCTGGTGCTGCAGAACAGCCCGTTGGTCAAGGACGCGACCCGGGAGCAGGTCCGGGCAGCCATGGCCGAGATGGGCTATGTCTATAACCGGTCCGCGGCCAAGCTGCGCAAGTCCAACCCCGACCTGATCGGCCTGGTCATCAACGACCTGAGGAACCCCTTCTTCACCGAGTTTGCGACCTCCCTGCAGATGGCCCTCTCCAGCCGGGGCTATGCGGCGGTCATTGCCAATACGGATGAGGATTCGGACCTGCAGACCGATGTCGTGGGCGCCATGATCGAGCATGGCGTGGC
>CAMLKN010000236.1 GCA_946480655.1 uncultured Devosia sp.
CCGCGCATCTTCGACAATGTGCTGCAGGGCCTGTTCGTCGCCTGCAAGCGGCAGGAAAATGCCGGCTTTGCCTCCCAGGTCAGCGACCTCGAATTTTCCGCCTATCTGGAGGTGGTGTGATGGCCGAGACGCCAAACGCCAGTTCACCCTATCCGCCCAGCTACTACGCGGCCTCGCGCAACATCATCCGCCAGCCCAGGGTGCTGGAGGGACCGGTGGAGGCCGACATCTGCGTCGTCGGCGCCGGCTATAGTGGTCTTTCCGCGGCGATCAGTCTGGCCGAGCATGGCTTCAAGGTCGTTGTCGTCGAGGCCGCCGAAGTCGGCTGGGGCGCCTCCGGCCGCAATGGCGGGCAGGTTGTCAACGGGCTCAATGCCAGCCTTGGGACTATCCAGCGCCGCTATGGCGAGAAGACCGCCAATTTTGTGGGAAGCCTGCTGCAGGAAGGCGCAGGCATCATCTACGACCGGGTCGCGCGCTATGGCATCAACTGCGACCTCAAGCGCGGCAATATCTACGCGGCCTATACGCAAAAACACATGGAAGAGCTGGAGGCCAAAAAAGCACTCTGGGCCCGCCATGGCATGAATGACCACGAATTGCTCGACCGCAACCAGATCCGCGCGCATATCGGCTCTGACGTCTATGCCGGTGGCATGATCGACCGCTCGGGCGGCCACATGCATCCGCTCAACCTTTGCCTGGGCGAGGCGGCGGCGCTCGAAAGCCTGGGAGGCGTCATCTATGAGCGCTCGCCGGTGACCAAGGTGGAGCAGGACGCGAGCGGCGCCACGGTGCACACTGCCGGCGGCAGGGTGAAGGCGAAGACGGCCATCGTTTGCGGCAACGCATATCTGGGCAATGTCGTGCCGGAACTGACCGCGCGGGTCATGCCGGTCTCGACCCAGATGATGGCGACTGAGCCCCTGGGCGAGGAGCGGGCCAGGGCCCTTCTGCCCACCGACATGTGCGTCGAGGACGTGCGCTACATCCTCGACTATTTCCGCCTCTCGGCCGATCACCGCCTGATCTTTGGCGGCGGCGTCGTCTATGGCGGCACCGACCCGGCCGATGTCGTGGCCAAGCTCCGGCCGAACATGGACAAGGTCTTCCCCCAGCTCAAGGACGTGAAGATCGAGTTCGCCTGGAGCGGCAATTTTGCCCTCTCCTTCTCCCGCGTGCCGCAGATGGGCCGGCTGGGGAAGAACATCTACTTCGCCCATGGCTATTCCGGCCATGGCGTCACCGGCTCTCACCTTTTTGGTCGCATCCTCGGCGAGGCCGTGCGCGGCGACGTGAGCCGCTTCGACACCTTTGCGAGCCTGCCCTGGATCCCCTTCCCCGGCGGGCGGATGTTCCGGGCGCAATATTCCACCCTGGGTTCCTGGTGGTATGCGCTCAAGGACCGGCTGGGGGTTTGATCCGCCAATCGCCCGACAGACTCCGGGCCGCCCTCGGGCTTGACCCGAGGGCCGTTTCCAACGTGCACTGACCAGAAATAGAGACCGCTCAGACAGGCCCTCGGGTCAAGCCTGAGGGCGGTGGGGCGCCTGTACGGGCATCAAGCCAACACCCCTATTGACACCCCGATTTAGTGTGCTACATTACTAGCACACTAGATAGGCAAGACACATGGATGATTTTCACGCCAGCCAGCCGATCTTCGTCCAGATCCGGCAACGGCTGATCGAGATGATCCTTCGGCGTCAGGTCAACGAGGGCGAAGCACTGCCCTCGGTGCGCCAGATCGCCGCCGATCTTTCGGTCAATCCGCTGACGGTCACCAAGGCCTTCGAGGCCCTGGTCGATATCGGTGTGGTAGAAAAACGCAGGGGTTTGGGAATGTTTGTAGCGAGCGGAGCGCGGCCGGCCTTGCTGGCGCATGAGCGCGAGAAATTCTTGAAGGAAGACTGGCCGCGCATCGCGGCGCAGATCAAGGCCCTCGACCTTGAGGTCAAGGACCTCGTCGAGGCAGGCAGCAAGCTCGAAGGGCAGACGAAATGACCGACCTTTCCGTTTCCAGTGACCCGATCGTCTCGGCGCGTGGTCTGAGCAAGTCCTTCGGCCGGAAAAAAATCCTGCACGAACTGGATTTCGATATTCCCGCCGGCCGCATCTACGGCCTGGTGGGCCACAATGGCGCAGGCAAGACGACCACGCTCAATGCCATGCTGGGCCTGACCTCCTACGATGGCACGATCCGCGTCCTCGGCGAAGATCCCTTTGCTCGCCGAGCCAAGCTGATGGAGAACGTCGCCTTCATCTCCGACGTGGCGAGCCTGCCGCGCTTCCTGCGCGTTCGCGAGCTCTTCGCGCTGCTCACCAACATCCATCCCAATTTCAGCCAGGACAAGGCGCGGCAATTCCTCGAAGGCACCGATATCCGCCCCGAGATGAAGATCCGCACGCTGTCCAAAGGCATGATCGCCCAGTTGCACCTGGCCGTGGTCATGGCCATCGACGCCAAGCTGCTGGTCCTGGACGAGCCGACGCTCGGGCTCGACATCACCTACCGCAAGCGCTTCTACCGGCGCCTGCTCGAAGACTACATGACCGAGGAACGCACGCTCATCATCACCACCCACCAGGTGGACGAGATCGAGTTCATGCTCTCCGACATCATGTTCATCCGCGACGGATCGCTGATCCTGCACATGCAGATGGAAACGGTCAGCGAGAAGTTTTCGCAGCTGGTGGCCAACGAGCCGGAAACGCAGGCGCAGGCCCGCGCCCTCAACCCGGTCTATGAGGAAACCCGCTTCGGCCAGACCGTCTTCATTTTCGACGGGGTCGACCGGGAAGCGCTCGAGCCTTTGGGACGTGTGTCCACCCCCACCATTTCCGACCTCTTCGTGGCGCTGATGCAGCGTCCCACCGCCAATCCGGAGACTGCGCGATGAAGGCATTCTTCGCACTCGTCCATCGCGAGTTCATCGAACACCGCGGCGCCTTCCTCATCGCTCCGCTGGTACTTGTGGGGGTGGTCTTCACCCTGACGGTCCTCGCCTTCAGCGTCGACCGGATGGATACGCGCTTCTCCGGCCAGCTCATGTCCGTTGTGCCCACCTGGGTCTTCAGCGCCGGCTTTGCCGGGCTTGCGGGTGCATGGCTGACTTATCTGGGCTTCGTGCTGTTCTTCTATTGCGCCGATGGTTTTGCCGCCGACAAGCGGAACAATGCCATGCTGTTCTGGAAGTCCATGCCCGTCAGCGACTTCAAGATCCTGCTCAGCAAGATCGCGGCGGCGCTCACCATTCTGCCCGGTGCAGTCTTTGCGGTGGCTCTGCTCAGCATCCTTCTGATGTTTGGCGTCGCCTATGTCACCTCGATGCTGGTGGGGCTCGGCAGCCCGACGCTTCTGGGCGCCATTGCCGGCATCTATGGCCAGATGGCCCTGGTCTTCCTCGTCGTCATGGTCTGCGCCCTCTTGTGGTACCTGCCCTATATGGCCCTGGTCGGGGCCATGGGCAGCGCCGTCGGTCGCTGGGCCATTCCCTTGGCGCTCTTGCTGCCAACCGTTGTATCGGCGCTCGAATGGGTGACCCTGGGCGGCCTGCACCCCTTTGCCACCCGCACCTGGGCCTATCTCGACTACCGCTCGCGGCTGCCCATGTCCGAGGCGCATCTGGACCGGGTCTTCGAGGGGCAGGAGCCCTTCAATGCCACGCTCTTCGTGACCGATTTCCTGCAGAAATTCGACTGGCTGCAGGTGGGGATCGGTGCGGTCTTTGCGCTCGTCGTGCTTTACCTTGCCTCCGAATACCGCCGGCGGGCGCCGGCCAACTAACAAGACGATCCCATGCAAGACCTCTGCCGCCGCATCCAAACGGGTGCGGCGGTTTTCTCATGCCCGGCGTCATGCTAGAGGCGGCATGATCTGATTGCGCGAGACCTCATGACCCTCCCCACCATCGTCAGTTTCTGGCACGGCAAGCTGAGCTGGCTCGAAGTCTTGTGCATCACCTCCTTTGTCCGGCGGGGGCATCGGCTGGAAGTCTATTCCTATGATCCCATAGAAGGCCTGCCCGAAGGCGC
>CAMLKN010000237.1 GCA_946480655.1 uncultured Devosia sp.
ACGTCCTCGCCCGGCTTGTAGCCGGCCTTTTCGATCGAGCGCATGATGAAGCCCAGGGCTTCGTCGGCCGATGCGAGGTTGGGAGCGAAGCCGCCCTCGTCGCCCACATTGGTGTTGTGGCCTTCGGCCGACAGACCCTTCTTGAGGGTGTGGAAGATTTCCGAACCGATGCGGACGGCGTCGGCAATCGAGGCGGCGCCGGCGGGCAGGATCATGAATTCCTGCATGTCGATCGGGTTGTCGGCATGTTCGCCGCCATTGATGATGTTCATCATCGGCACGGGCAGGACATGGGCGTTGGGGCCGCCGATATAGCGGTAGAAGGGCAGCTCGCTCGATTCGGCAGCGGCTTTGGCCACGGCCAGCGACACGCCCAGGATGGCGTTGGCGCCCAGCTTGCCCTTGTTGGCGGTGCCGTCGAGCTCGATCATGGTCTGGTCGATGGCGAGCTGGTCCAGCGCGTCCATGCCCAGGAGTTCATCGGCGATGACATTGTTGACGTTGTCGACGGCCTGGGTCACGCCCTTGCCGTTGTAGAGCTTGCCGCCATCGCGCAGTTCAACCGCCTCATGCGCGCCGGTCGAGGCGCCCGAAGGCACCGCGGCGCGGCCAAAGCTGCCATCGTCCAGAACAACATCGACTTCGACGGTCGGATTGCCGCGGCTATCGTAAATCTGGCGGCCGTTGACGTGGATGATTGAAGACATGCGAGCCCTTCCCGGAAAGCACTTTTGGGTGTGGATGCCTGTCTAGACGGGCTGTGTGACAGTGAAAAGAGGGCATGCGCAAAAATCGCGCATACCGGACCTGCTAGAGGGCCAGTTTGCCGTTGGCGATCAGCCAGGAGACCGATTCCTGGACCGCAGCCAGCGAGCTGTAGCGTGGCGCATAGCCGAGCAGCCGGCGCCCCTTCTCGATGCTGGCATTGGGACTGCGCGCGATGTGCTCCCAGGTGGCCCCGGCATTTTCGGGCGTCTGCATGTCCTTCCACTCGTTCCAGGGGTGAAAGCTCAGCGCCGGCTCGTGCCCGAACCAGCGATACATAGCCTCCGCATAGAACCGCAACGTGATGGCCCCGGGAGAAACCGCGTGGAAGGCTTCGCCGGTCGCCACGCTCCAGTGGCTCATGGCCTGCATGGCAAGGACGGCAATGTCGTCGGCATGGATGTGGTGCACTGTCTCCATGCCGAAATTGGGCAGAGCGAGTGTTTCGCCGCGGGCAATGGTGCGGAAGGCGGCATCATCGAAATGGCCGGCGGGATTGAGCGGCGACCACCCCTGCCCCACAATATGGCCCGGATGGAGGATGGTCGCTGGAAAGCCCTCGCGGCGCGCGAGATCCAGAAGATAGGCCTCGATGGCTGCCTTTTGCAGGCCATACTCGCCAAAGGGGCGCTTGGTCACGTCTTCGGGGGTCGGCACGACTTCGGAACGGCCATGGGTCCAGATCGTGCCGATATGCAGGAAATGCCGCACCTTGCCCTTGAGGCTCTCCACGAGCTGGCGGGCGCTGTCGAGGGTGAAACAGATATTGTCGATAACGATGTCGCCGCGGAGATCGGCAACGGCGCGGCCGAACTCCCCTGCCGCCTCGAGCGGCTGGCGGTCCAGGGCGGCCCGCTCCACCCGGGCCCAGGCTGGATCAGGCAGATAGGGCTTTGAATTGCCGCGCGAAACCGCCACGACGTCATGGCCGGCCCGGACGAGGCGAGGAACGAGATAGGTGCCGATATGGCCCGTGGCCCCAATAACGACAACGCGCGCCATGATTGATCCCCTCCCGTCTGGCTCGAAAGCTCTCCATGTCCTAACATGTCAGGGCAGGCTGTCCAGCCTGCAGATTCCGGAGGAGACCGACGTGACAAGCCCGCTCATCAAGCAGGTGGCCCATACCTGCATTTTCGCCCGCGACCTCGACGCCGTTGAAGCCTTTTATCGAGACGTTCTGGGCGTGGCGCCGAAGTTCGACTTCAAGCGTGGCGAGGACCGGATCGGCTTCTACCTCGATTTCGGCAACCGCACCTTCGTGGAGGTGTTCCGCAAGGGTGAGAGCCGCTTCGAGGAAAGCAACCAGATCAACCACATCTGTTTTGAGACCGACGACATCGACGCCTTCATGACCCACGCCCGCTCAAAGGGCGTTACGGTCACCGACAAAAAGCTGGGCGTCGACCATACCTGGCAGTGCTGGCTGGCCGATCCAAGCGGCGTGAAGATCGAGATCTTCCAGTATACCAAGGACAGCATGCAGTTCGGCGCCAGCGGCGTCGTCTGCCAGGTGGATTGGTGAAGCGCGACCTCAGCGTTTCGCAAAGCGGGCGATAAAGCCTCGGGCGAGGCCCCGACGGGTTATGGGTTCGAACATCTCGTCGGGGCCTTCCGGGTCGAGGACTTCGTTGTCGGCCAGCCACTTTTCGAGTCCGTTGAGCTCGACCGGCCGATAGGGTCGCACTGTGCGGCCTTGTGGCGATGCCAATGCGTCGATGGTGCGGATCAGCGAACCGGTTTCGAAGAGCAAGGACGCGACGGCCTGCGGCTCGGCGCCAAGATGCTCGGCCAAGAGGTCATTGCGCAGATGTGCGATGCGCTCTTTCTGTTCCCCATTGCCCTCCGAGGCGATGATGACGAGGTCGCATTCGGTATCCAGGCGCATCGAGCGGTTGTTGATGTTCGAGGAGCCGACCTTCACCATGGTGTCGTCCACCACCATGGTCTTTGAGTGAACGTAGATCGGGTCGCCGCCCGCATCGAAGGGATGCAGCAGGCGGAAGCGATCATGGCGGTCGGCGCGCTTCAGCCAGGCATGAAGCCTGACCCGGGCTGTATCCATGGCGACGGGCTCCAGCCAGCCTTGGGCGGCTTCGGGATTGATCACCACGATTTCCGGCCCGTCCGCCTCTGCAAGGCGCTTCGCCAGGGCGCTGACAATGGCCCGCGAGGCAAAATACTGGCTTTCGATGTAGAGGAACTTCCGCGCTGCTGCGATCTGTTCGAGCCAGAGCTTCTCGACCTCGATGACGGGCGGTCGGTCATCCAGTTCCGGTGCCGTCCGCGCGATGCCAGCTTGCACGTTGTTGAATTGCACCGGGAGGTCCGGGGGCCAGAGGGAGCGGTCGCTGGAGAGCGGCGGCATGTCCGGATCGCCGCCGGCAATGGTCCAGCGCTCGCGGACGAGGCTGGCAATCGCGTCGACAATCGGACCGGAGGATGCGGTCGTCACATCGTGCCAGGGCTTGTAGCGCCGACGGGTGAAGGGCCGTCTGCGACGATTGTCCTTGTGGCGATGCTCACGGGTGTCCCAGCGGTCGCCGGTCATGTCGATGCCACCTACAAAGGCCAGCGCGTCGTCAACCAGCATGATCTTCTGGTGGTGCGAGGCACCAAGCGGATGGGCGCCGTCGAATTTGACGTGAATGCGCGGATGCCTTGCCCATTGGAGAAAGCGGAGGAGCGTGGTGCCGCGCTTGATGGTGTTGAGAATGCCAAAGTCCCACTGGAGGATGAAAATCTCCAGGTCGGGATTTTGCTCGACCAGCCAGAGGACGAACTGGCCCAATTCGGTCGGTGCGGGATCGGTCTCGGTCTCGTGCAGCCCGATGCGGGTATCGAAATCCCAGCCTACCAGCGATATCCGCCTCTGGGCCATGATCATGGCCGCGCGGGCGTGGCGAAAGTAATCCTGCGCATCGACGATGACCGACAGGCGATCTGCCTCGTCGACCGCCATGCAATTTTTTCCGGGGGCAAGGTCAAGGCCCGCCAAGTGACGCTCCGGGTCCGCACGTTGTGATGCTCACATAACGGCGGGACTCGGCAATTGTTTCCACGCCCATGACGGCGCCGATCCGGTACTCGTCCCCGCCTCACTCGTCCCGCTTATGAGCGTCGATATGCTTGTCGGCGCGCGCTTTTTCGCCCGCTTCCTTGACCTTTTCAGCCTTGGTGCGCCCGAATTTCAGGCGGTTCGCTTCGGCCGCCGCTTCCTTTTCGGTGCGGGCCCTGGCCTTACGAGCTTTTGAGAGGGAGAGGATTTC
>CAMLKN010000238.1 GCA_946480655.1 uncultured Devosia sp.
GCCTCGATCAGCGCCCGGCGGATTTCGCGCATGGCCGCATCGACATCGGCAGCGTTAAGCGCGCCGCGTCCGCGAAGGCCATCGAAAATTTTGCCAAGCCGGTCTGAAAGGCTTTCGAACATGCTGTTTCCCTTTTCGCTCACGGGCCAATCCCGCAAGAGATAGGGTCCAAAAGGCCAAATGCAAAACCCACCCGCGGGCGCAACGCGCTGGCGGATGTTGGCCTCCGGGATCGTCTGGTACCCGTATGGGGTCCCGGTGGGCTGGTCAGGAGCAAAAGCCTGATGAACGGGGTGGCTTTAGGGGAAAGCCGGGGCGGAGTCAAGGAAAGCCGGGAAGATCCGTGGCGCGCACCGGCGCCCGATCGTCGATGACGAGCAGTCCGCCCGGCTGCAGCGCCGCCTTGAGCCGGGCCATGGCCTGTCGCTCCAGTTCAGGGTGCCGGCCATCGAGCGCGCCCACCCGCATGGCAAAGGCAAGATCGAATGGCGGCTGACCGGGATCGAGCACGAAATCCTCGATCGCAACGTGCCGGAACTCCAGCCGCCCGCTTTCCAACTCCTCTGCCGAACCGGCCACCGCCTGCGCAATAGCCTTGGCCGACCGGTCGATGGCGACAATCTTGCCGGCAATCAGCACGCGGCTGACGGCACGCGCAGCGACACCCGGCCCGCAGCCGATTTCGAGGACGCGCATGTCGGGCCGCAAAGGCAGGGCGGCAATGGCGGCAGCGATTCGGGGTGAAGTACGTTCGTTCATGATGCTAGCTTGGCCGCTCGGAGGAGCAGAATGTGTCAGCAGGCGTCACCAGTCCAGCAGAGGAAACATGATCAACCAGGCCGAGGTCATCGCGCTTGCCGCGGAAAAACGCGCCATCGGCATCGATGGTTTGCCGGTCTCGGGTAAGTCCACCCTCGCCGAAGCATTGGAGCGCGAGCTGGGCGCGGTTTGCCTCTATCTCGACGACTTCGTCATTCCCGAGGCCCTGTGGCCGCGCCCGCTCCGGCCCGCCTATCCCTTCCCCTATATCCGGCACGACGAATTCATCCGCGCCGCGATGGCGCTCCTGGTCGACCGGCGTTGCACTTTCCAGCCCTATGACTGGTCCACCAATCAATTGGCGCCGCCCAGGACACTGGAGGTCAATGCGCATCCGGTGGTGATCGAGGGTGTCTCGGCCCTTGATCCAGCCCTCGCCCCGCACTACGACCTGAAACTCTGGGTCGAAAGCGACCGATTGACCACCCGGGCGGCCGCCCATGCCAGAAACGGCGGACAATGGGCTTCGGAATGGGAGCACTACTTCCTGCCCAGCGTCGACGATTACCTGAGGACCGGTCCCAGCGACAGGGCCGACCATAGGGTGGCCGGCCGCGGGGCGCGGTAGTCAGTCCTGTCCGGCGCCGGCAGTTTGGTGGCCGTGCCCGACAAGGCGCATCAGCCGGGTCCGCAATCCTGCAGGCATGGCGAGGATCAGTCGCTTGAGGCCGGGGCGGAGGCGGACGTCCCAGAGCTGGATGGCCAGCCAGCCACGCGGCGTCATGGGCAGGGCATAGTCGCGCACGGCCACGGTCTGGGTGGCAAAGGTCAGCTTGTAGGGCATGACCGGGACGCCCAGATCGCAACCCTTGAGGCCCCGCCCGGCGCAGGCTTCGAGGATTTCGCGCAGGTGCAGCTTGCCCGGGCTTTCGTCCGAATGGGAAAAATCGCGGCTGGCGACGAAAGCGTAGTAACGACCGCCATGCACAAAGCCCCACTGCTCGGCCAGCGGGCGATCCCGATGATTGAGCGAGAAGGCCAGGAGCCCCATGTCGTCCCGGCCGACCAGGCTCCGGCAGAAATCCACAAAGCCGCCATCGCGGAAGGCGCGCGAGGTCAGGCCCTGTTCCTTGAGCCGGATGGCACGGCCGCCCAGGGTCCGCTCGATCAGCGCCAGTTGTCCGGACGGCTCAGTAACAACCCTGTGCTCCACCGGTCCTTCGCGCTCCAGCCGGTTCCACGCATTGCGCATGTTCTTGCGCGTCTTGGGCCGTACCGTGGCGAAATAACTGGCAAAACTGTCATAGGCGTCGAGCCCCACATAGGGTGCGCCCTGCTCTTCGCCGGTCAGGATGTGGGTTTTGGGCATGCCGAGCGCCAGCGCCGAGCCGTCGCGCACCTTGAGCAGGCTCACCCCGTCGCTGGGCGCGGCCATGCTGGCCGCCTTCAGCAGCCGGGCAACGGCAATCACCGGATCGACACGCGCATCCAGCAGCACGTCCGATATTTGCGCGAAGGCGTGGCCCAGCGGCACGAGCAGGGTGCGGGCGCCGGTGCGGACACGTTCGAGCGGCAGCACGCCGACCAGCCTTTGCCCGTCCTCGATCGTGGCGATGACCGGAT
This sequence comes from uncultured Devosia sp., assembly GCA_946480655.1. Next base: position 2,383 of record CAMLKN010000238.1, read on the forward strand.
CGAACGCGGCATTGCCCCGCGCCGCCTCGAAGTCGAACACCGCCCGTGCCCAGCCCAGGCTCTGGAACAGGTTGAAGCCCTGCGAATAGTGTTCGAGCCCCTGCCAGCGCGCCGCCAGGGCATCCAGCCCCTCGCGCGTCCGGACCACCGAGCCGGCAAGGCCATGGCCGGCCGAGGCCGCGCCTGTGGCACGACGGTCATGCGGTGCGGCGAGGGCGTCGGCCATGCTCATTTTTCGAATGTGTGCGCCGGTATGTCCCGCACGCCCTCGGGCGCCGCCGGATCGACCTGGAAATCGACGGTATAGACTTTTCTCTTCTGCGGATTGAGCGGCGAGAATTTTACTGCGCCGGCCAGACCCAGCTTGGCGAGATAGGAGAGGCCCGTGACCTGCTGGCTCAGCTTCTGCATGCCCAGCTTGCTGCGCAGAATGCCATTGGCATAGTTGACCGCGTAGTGCTTGCGCAGGTCGTCGGTCCAGTGCTCGGTGGTGAAGCTGACATTGAGCATGCCGTGATTGACCACGCGATGCGGCCCGTTGAGTGGCCAATGCAGCATCTGCCCGGCTTCCAGGTCATAGACTTGGGCGAAATCGTCGAACCAGGGCTCGAAGGGCATGTCGGTCTCGCGCAATTGCCCCAGGATCAGCTTTTCCAGCGCCGTCTGCGAAATGAACGGCGCCTGGGCGGGATAGACATAGACCTTCTTGGTGCCCCGCACCTGCCACAGGCTCTGCCCCGGCACGTCGGAATGGTATTTCACCGATACATTGGGCGAAGAGATGAGGATGGTGAGGTTGCGCTTGTAGCTCCTGAAGCCCGGCACGCGCTCCTCGAACTCGGCATAGAGGCTGTCGAGCAGTTCGCCATAGGCCGGATTGACCTTGGCGGGCGCCGTCAGGTTCACCCAGATATTGCCGTTGCGGACCGTCTCGATCACCTCGGCGCCGGAAAGCCCCTTGATCTCGCCCTCCCGCCGCTTTGGCGGATTACCGGGCGTCTTCTGGGAATAATTGACGTGATAGGCCTCGCGCGGGCTCTTCTCGATCAGCTCGGCCAAAGCCTCGTCGGTGAAGAGCGGCGAATTGGCCAGGCTATGCTGCAGGCGCAGCGCCTGATTGCCCCAGAGCCTGGGATAGTGGGGCTGCCAGTCGGTGATGATCTGGTCGGAAATGAGCGGCATGTTCATGGCTTTGGCTCCCGAAAGGTCGCAGCGACGAAATTCTTCGCCTGCCACACTAGCGAAACCCAAGCCGCATGCACCTCAAAGCTGCTACTCTGGTTAAGAGCCAGCCCCCGGCAAGTGGTTAAGATTAAAAGAAATTTCGATTGAGACAGGCGCGCGGCCGGGCCGAAACGTCGCCTCCATCCCGTGAGCCGGTCTGGCAATTTGACGCCAGTTCCGCCATATAGGTCGGCAAGGTGGCCTTTGGCCGCGCAAAACCTCTTGGATTTCCGGCGTGAGCGACGTCCCCTTTTTGAAGATGAACGGGCTGGGCAACCAGATCATCGTGGCCGACATGCGCGGCACCGCCGCCCGCGTCACGCCCGCTGCCGCCGTCGCCATCAACGCGCGCCCCGAGACGCGCTTTGACCAGATCATGGCCATCCATGATCCGCGGACGCCCGGCACCGCCAACTATATCGA
>CAMLKN010000239.1 GCA_946480655.1 uncultured Devosia sp.
TACGATGCCGCGCTCGCCCTCAAGAACGCCGAGTGACAAGCGCCTTGCCGCCTATTGGCGTGGCCATCGCGGCGAGGCCCTGGCGGCTTTCTGGCTGCAATTGAAGCTCTATCGCATCCGCGACCGGCGGTTCAAAACGCCACTGGGCGAAATCGACCTCGTCGTCGAAAAAGGCACCACCATTGCCTTCGTCGAGGTCAAGCAGCGCGCTGCCGACGCCGACGAAGCCCTGACGTTTGCCTCCATCAATCGCGAGCGCATCACCCGTGCCGCAAAGCTCTGGTTGGCGCGAAACCCCGATGCCGCCGGGCGCGATCTCCGATTTGACGTGATTCTACTTGCGCCCGGCCGCTGGCCACGCCATCTCATCAACGCCTTTCCCGCTTTCTGAGAACCCTCATGTCGCTCAAAATCGCCGTCCAGATGGACCATGTCGCCACTATCAACCCGCGCGGCGATTCGACCTTCGCCATGATGCTCGAAGCGCAGGCGCGGGGACATGAGTTGCTGCATTATACGCCCGATACGCTTTCCATGCGCGACAACCGGGTGACCGCCCTCTGCCAGCCGATCACCGTCACCGACGCTGAAAAGGGCCAGCATTTTGCCCTCGGCGAAGAAGTGCGGGTGGATCTGTCCACCCAGGACGTGGTGCTGATGCGCCAGGACCCGCCCTTCGACATGAACTATATCACGCTCACCCATATGCTGGAGCGCATCCATCCCAAGACGCTGGTGGTCAACCCGCCTGCGGCGGTCCGCAACGCGCCCGAAAAGATCCTCGTCACCGAGTTTCCCGAGCTGATGCCGCCGACGCTGGTGACGCGCGACCGGGCCGAGATTCACGCCTTCCGGCGCGAGCACGGCAACATCATCGTCAAGCCGCTCTACGGCAATGGCGGGGCCGGCGTCTTCTTCATCCAGGAAGGCGACCACAACCTGGCCAGTCTGCTCGAGCTCTTCGAGCAGAATTACCGTGAGCCCTTCATGGTGCAGCGCTACCTGCCCGACGTGCGCAAGGGCGACAAGCGCATCATCATCATCGACGGCGAGCCGGTCATGGGCCTCAATCGCATTCCCGCCGATGGCGAGGCGCGCAGCAACATGCATGTCGGCGGGCGCCCCGAACTCTCCCCGCTCACTGACCGCGAGAAGGAAATCTGCGCGGCCATCGCCCCTGCGCTCAAGGCGCGCGACATGATCTTTGTGGGCATTGACGTGATCGGCGGCTACCTGACGGAAATCAACGTCACCTCCCCCACCGGCATCCGCGAGATCAAGCGCTTCGGCGGGCCCGATATTGCCGTGCTCATTTGGGACGCCATCGAGAGGCGACGGGCCTAGACCACCAGACGGCGCGGGGTTGGCGGCAGGCCCCAAATGCCCTAGTGCTGGAGCCTGATTGGGGATCCCGGCATGAATACCTTCCTTGTTGCCTTTGCCACGCTGTTCGCGACGGTCGGCGTGGCCGATATCGCCTTCATCTTTGCGGCGCTGACCAAGGACAACACGCCGGCCCAGCGGCGCACCTTCGCCACGCGAGGGGTTCTGGTTGCCCTCGGCATCCTGCTGTTCTTCGCCGTCCTGGGCAATGCCATCCTCGACGTCTTCGGCATCACCATTCCGGCCCTGCGGACGGCGGGCGGTATTCTGCTGCTGCTCATTGCCATCGACATGGTCTTTGCCCGCCACTCGGGCGGCACCGGGACGACCAGCGAGGAAGAGATCGAGGCGCGGCAGAGCCAGGATATTTCCGTGTTTCCCCTCGCCATGCCGCTCATGGCTGGTCCCGGCGCCATCTCGGCAGTGATCCTGCTGACAACCGGCGCCCGCTCCGATCTGGAATTCTGGCTGGTTCTGGCGGCCATCGTGGTCATCCTGGCCCTGTGCTGGCTCACCCTTCTCATCGCCATTCCCATTCAGCGCATGCTCGGGCTGACGGGCCTTTCCGTCGTTTCCCGAATCGTCGGCATCCTGTTGGCCGCACTGGCAGTGCAGTTCGTTTTCGATGGTATCAGGGCCAGCGGATTGCTCGGCGCCTGAGCCCGCCGCGCGATTGGATTGCTGAAAATTTTAGGCGTTAAGCAAGTCTTAACGCTGGGGTTGAAAGGCGCCGGACCAAGGCGCACAGAAGACGCAGCAACCCTGATGGGAAAACTGCCGATGCGCCTCGCTGCTGCTTTGGTTCTGCTGATTTTCGCAATCATGGCCACCAGCGTGGCCGGGACGGGCGCAGCGCGATCCGAAATGCTCTCGCCGGTCACAGTGACCGTCGCGCTGGCGACCTACTGAGCCGCGCCGCTCCCCTGGCCTTCGTCGGTCTCGGGCACGACGCCCACGCCGAAGGCATCGACCCTGCCCACCGGCGCCTCGACCAGTTGTTCCAGCGGGAAGGCAGCGGGGGCCACGGGCGCATCCCCGGCCAGGAGCAGATCGCTCGCTCGATCGGGCGCACGGCTCAAAGGCATGATGGCTCCGGCCACTTCCAGCAAACGGACCTGCCCCAAACCTTGATAGGGCGGCCGCAGCATGGCCGCCGCATCCGTATCCTGCAGCGGATCGGCAACTTCGACACTGACTCTGCCGCCCCGATAGAAACTGCGCATGGATTGGCTGATATAGAAGGCGAGCTTGTCCGAGCCAGCCGACGAGAAGTGGATGCCATCGTCCTTGCGCATCAAGGCGTTCTGCCCATTCACGTCCGGCCCATAGGCGGTGTACTTGCCTTCCTCGTCGGCGAAGCGCTCGTAGATATCGACAAACTCGGCGCCACCGGAAAAGGCGGCTAGCCTTTGCAGGGCGCTGATCTGGCTGATGGCGGCGGAATACTGGCCCCGCGACATGGGCGGGAGACCCATCCAGATCACCGGCTTGCGCGCGGTGCGCAACTGGCCGAGGAACGTGTTGAGGCGAGCCTGGTAGGCAGTGGCCCAGCCCTCGCTCAGCGCTTCGTAGGTCTGGCCGTTAGCGCTGATCTCCTGCCGGTCATTGATACCGATGATCACCACGGCAATATCGAAACTGTCCGCGGCAATCTGCTCGGCAATGGCCGCATTCCAGTCGAAGAAGTCATCGCGCACGAAGCCCGATGAACTCACGCCCTGCCCGATGACCACCAGATTGGGGTCTTCCGCATAGAGACGCTCCAGTGCCTTGGTCAGGTCGATGGCCAGCGAATCGCCGAAGACGGCGAGGCGGGTGGCATCGGGCGCCTTGTCCACGGCTGGCTTGGGTGGTGGCAGCGCCGCGGGCGCGGCCTGCTGGCGCGGCTGGGTCTGTTGCACCGGCGGTGGAGCAGGCGCCGGCTCCTCACCAAACAGCAGATCGAAAAGCGTGCGGCGCCGCGGCTCGGCCTGGGCCAGCAGCATGGTCTCGTCGGACGTCGACTGAGCCATGCTTGGCCCTGCGTCCACCAGGGTGACGCAGGCCAACAGGACGAGAACGACGAGCCGCTTCATTTGCGTATCCATGCGCATGCCGCCTTGTAGCACCGGCCCTCCGCCATGACCACGCCGCTCCCGAGGCCTTTACCGCGCTGCCGCAACCAGGGCGTCGTGGGCAGCACGGGTCACAAAACCGTCGGCGACCTCGCCCTGCATGGCCTGGAAGCGCGCATAGGCGGCCTGCGTAATGGGCCCGATGCGGCCATCGACGACACCGTCGTAGAGACCGAGGGTCTTGAGTGCCTGCTGGATGGCCCGGCGCTGGCTGAGATTGGGAAATTGCGTGTCGCGCGGCCAGGCGGTGACGAAGCTGCCGCCCCCCTTCAGCCGGTCAGCCAGGTGTGCAACCGCCATGGCGTAGCTGTCGGAGAAATTATAGCCCTTGAAGCTGAGGTAATTGGCCGTCATCAGGAATTTCGGTCCGTTGCTGCCGGCGGGCACATAGAGAAAGACCGGTGTGCCAAGGTCCGAAAACTGCCGGCCGGCGACCCGAACCACGCCCCTCTCGGCAAAGAAGGACACCGGCCGCAACTGCTCGCGGGTCGCGAGCAGATAGTCGAAGCCGGCCGGAACCTCTACCTCGAA
>CAMLKN010000240.1 GCA_946480655.1 uncultured Devosia sp.
CCATGCTGACCCAAGCCCTGTTCCGCGCGCTCGACAAGAAAGCCATCTGGGTCATCGGCATCTTCCTGGCCGTCGCCATTCTTGTCCCCATGGCCAACCTGCTGATCCCGCCGGGTCAGTTCGGCCATGTGCCGACCTATCTCGTCTCGCTCATGGGCAAGTATCTGGCCTATGCCATCCTCGCCCTGGCGCTCGATCTCGTCTGGGGCTATTGCGGCATTCTCTCGCTCGGCCACGGCGCCTTCTTCGCCCTCGGCGGCTATGCCATGGGCATGTATCTCATGCGCCAGATCGGCTCTCGCGGCGTCTATGGCAACCCGGTCCTGCCCGACTTCATGGTGTTCCTCAACTGGAAAGAGCTGCCCTGGTACTGGCTGGGCTTCGATAATTTCTGGTTCGCCATGGCCATGGTGGTCGTCGTGCCGGGCCTGCTTGCCTTCATCTTCGGCTTCTTCGCCTTCCGCAGCCGCGTCACCGGCGTCTATCTCTCCATCATCACCCAGGCGATGACCTTCGCCCTGCTGCTGGCCTTCTTCCGCAACGACATGGGCTTTGGCGGCAATAACGGCCTCACCGACTTCAAGGATATCCTGGGCGCCCCGGTCCAGGCGCAGGGCACTCGCGCGGCCCTGTTCGCGGCCACCGCCGTCGCCCTCGCGCTCTCGGTCCTCGCCTGCTCGATGATCGTCAATTCCAAGCTCGGCAAGGTCATGGTCGCCGTGCGCGACGCCGAAAGCCGCACAAGGTTCCTCGGCTATCGCGTTGAATATGTGAAGCTCTTCGCCTTCACCGTGTCGGCCATCATGGCCGGCATCGCCGGCGCGCTCTATGTGCCGCAGGTCGGCATCATCAACCCCAGCGAGTTCGACCCGGCAAATTCCATCGAAGTGGTCATCTGGACCGCGGTGGGCGGGCGCGGCACGCTGATCGGGCCCATCATCGGCGCCATCGTGGTCAATCTGGGCAAATCCTGGTTCACCACCACCCTGCCCGAGCTCTGGCTCTTCGCGCTGGGCGCCCTCTTCATCTTCACCACGCTCTTCCTGCCCAAGGGCATTGTCGGCCTATGGTCGCAGCTGTTCGGCCGCAAGCGCGCAAGGGCCATGGATGAGCAGCCCTCGGCGCCCACGCCTACCCAGTCGGCGGATATCGAGCGCGGCGAGGACCCCGCCAGCTTTGCCGATGGCCCCCACCCCAAGCCTGCGGAGTAAGCCATGAGCAAAGCACTCGACACGATGCTCTACCTCGACGGCGTCTCCGTCGCCTTCGATGGCTTCAGGGCCATCAACAACCTCTCCATCATCGTCAAGCCATCGGAAATGCTCGCCATTATCGGTCCGAACGGCGCTGGCAAGACCACGATGATGGACATCATCACCGGCAAGACGCGTCCTGATGCCGGCCAGGTCATGTTCGACGGCCGCACTGACCTGACCAAGCTCGACGAGGCGGCCATCGCCAATCTGGGCATCGGCCGCAAGTTCCAGAAGCCCACCGTCTTCGAAAGCCACACCGTGTGGGACAATCTCGAAATGGCGCTGAAAAAGCCGCGCGGCATTTTCAATGCCCTGTTCTACACGCCCAGCGCGGAGGACATCGCCCGCATCACCGAAATCCTCGAAACCGTCCGCCTCATCGCCCGCAAGGACGAACTCGCTGCCAATCTCAGCCACGGCCAGAAGCAGTGGCTCGAAATCGGCATGCTGCTGGCTCAGGACCCCAAGCTCCTGCTGGTCGACGAGCCCGTTGCCGGCATGACCGACAGCGAAACCGAGGAAACCGCCAAGCTCCTGCGCGAAATCGCCCAGACCCGCTCGGTCGTCGTCGTCGAGCACGACATGAGTTTCGTCCGCGACCTGGGCTCCCGCGTGATCTGCCTCGCCGAAGGCTCGGTCCTGGCCGAGGGCTCGCTCGAACAGGTCAGCGCCAATCCGGTTGTTATCGAGAGGTATTTGGGACGATGACGATCGGGGCCGCCTCTGACCCAAACACGTACGTAGTTCCACGCGATTGCCAGAACGAAACGAGAATGAAACGCTCCTTCCAGGACAATTCGGAGGGCTCCAAAATGCACATTCTGGCACTGGCCGTGACGGCCATGACCCTGGCTGCGGTCTGGTACTGGCGCGTTAAGGCGCTGCACTCTTTGGGCAGTGAGGTCTTCGATGTGGCGGGCCGGCTGCGCGGCGCCTATCGGCGCTTCCGCTTCCGGCAAAAGGCAGAGGGCTCCGTGCTGAGCAGCGTCGACGATCCGGCTCTGGCCGCCGCCATCCTTCTCTTTGCCATTGCCGAGGAAGGCGGCCCGTCCCCCGCCGCCGAGGTCGAGATCGGCCGACAGATATCGCTGATTGCTGCACCGGATCGGCTCGACGAAATAATGGCCTATGCGTCCTGGGCCGCTCGGCAGGGCAGCAGCCCTCGCCAATGCCTGCACCAGTTCAGCCCGCTCTGGCGGGCTCACCTGACTGATGGAGAGCGGCAGCATCTGGTTCGCATGGCCGAAACCATTGGCCAGGTTGCGAACACACCCGCCCGCCCCAACAGATTTGCCGTCGAAACGCTGCAAAGCGCGCTCTCGAGTTAGGATCGCCCATGAGCACTGCCCTCACTGTCAACGCCATCGACCTGCACTATGGCGCCGCCCAGGCGCTCAAGGGCATTTCCATCACCTGCCAGCCGGGGAAGATCACCGCCGTGCTTGGCCGCAACGGCGTCGGCAAGTCCTCGACTCTCAGGGCCATAACCGGCATCAATCACATCTCGGCCGGTGACATCACTTTCGGCGATGCGGTGCTGAAGCGTACGCCGCCCTACAGGCGGGCCCGCATGGGTATCGGCTACGTGCCGCAAGGCCGGGAAATATTCCCGCTCCTGACCGTCAAGGAAAACCTCGAGACCGGCTATGCCGGCCTACCGCGGTCCGAACGCAACATTCCCGACTACATTTTCGAGCTGTTCCCGGTGCTCAAGTCCATGTTGAGCCGCCGGGGCGGCGACCTCTCGGGTGGCCAGCAGCAGCAATTGGCCATTGGCCGCGCGCTGGTCACCCGACCCAAGGTTCTGGTGCTCGACGAGCCCACCGAAGGCATCCAGCCGTCAATCATCAAGGATATCGGCCGCGCGCTGCAATTCCTGCGCGACGAGAAGGGCATGACCATTCTGCTGGTCGAGCAATTCCTCGACTTCTGCCGGGAGATCGCCGACGACATCTATGTCATGGATCGCGGCGAGATCATGCATCGAGGCCCGGCGGCGGATCTGGACCTGCCCCAGGTGCGCAGGCATCTCATGGTCTAGGCACAAAAAAGCGCCCGGCCGAGGCCAGGCGCTCTTTCGAACCGGGGAGGTTCTATTCCTTGTCGAACCAGGCGCCAGCCTCACAGTCTTCGAGGGTGACAGCGGCGAGGTCCACGCTGAGAGCCGTCGGCGACTCGGTCAGGGCCGGCTCGTTGGCGATTTCGGCGTCAGCGGCAACGGACGTTTCATTGTCGTCAGTCTCAGCCTCGGCGTCGGATTCGGCGGTCAGCGATTCCGTTTCGGCGGCGGTCTGGAGGTCGAGGCAGCGGGCCTTGACCGCTTCGACGTCAGCCTCCGCAACGGTCTGCGTACCGATCATCATGTCCTGGGCCAAGGCGGGGCCGGCAATCAGGCCAGCGGCAAGGGCGACAACGGAAAGAGCAGATTTGATGGTCATTGGAATAACCTCTTGAAAATTATCTCTGAAAGAGCGTTTGCTCACCCCCTAAACGACGCGATGGCAGGATCGTTGCAGTGAAACCGGCGCCGACGGAAAATGTGATCACACCCATGCTGCAGCGGGCCCGCGGCATTGGTCGCATTGCCACCAAGCAGCGGGACGGGCGCACCGCCCTCGACACCCTGTTCCAGGAAGGCTGCGGCAAGATCCGCCTTCCGAATACCCATTCGCACGCGCTGGAAGCGGTCCTGATCAACACTGCAGGCGGCATTACCGGCGGCGATCGCCTGCAATGGGGCGC
>CAMLKN010000241.1 GCA_946480655.1 uncultured Devosia sp.
CTCGACCAGCGGGCGGTTGGTGCCCGAGATATTGCGCGTGCCGCCGGCGCCCACGCCCATGGCGCCCGCGGTTTCCTGCATGGCCTTGACGACCTTGTCGTGCTGGCCCATGCCCAGATAGTCGTTCGAGCACCAGATGGTGATCTCGCGGGCATTGTCCGCGTCGTCACGATAGAGCGCCTTGGGGAATCGCCCGGCTATGCGCTCGAGATCGGCAAACACGCGATAGCGCTTCTCCGCCCGCAGCGTATCGACTGCATCCTCGAAAATTCCGCGGTAGTCCATGGGGCCATTCCTTTGCGAGCATCGGATCGGCAGGGCAGACGATCCTGGCTCTGTTGGCTCTACCTAATCGCGGCCATCACGCTTTGATATAGGTCAATTCGACGCGTCCCGATGCGCTAACCCATTGGTTTGCATGGAATGCGGTCCAATCGTTAAGACTTATTCTAATCTGCGCTCCCCAATTCGCCAATGGGCCTTGGGCCAAGCCTCGATAGGACCAAAGTTGGGCCGAACTCGGGTCAGGGGGCAGGAAAGCCAGGAATTGCAGGAAAGGCAGGCCAAGGCAGGATTAACCGGTCCAGGGCCAAACTGTTGCGAGCGCGACAATACTGCGCTTAGATTGAGGTGTTCCTTGGAACGCGTGGGGCTTTGGGGGGAGTTCTGTCGTGAAGAGTTTTACGTCTTCGAGTTTCGCGGGTCAGCAGGCCGATGCCCTGACCTTGGCGCGCGCCGCCGTCGAGCGCAATCCGCAAGCCCTGTTCACCGATTTCCAGTGGTTCCTCTACAAGGGCAAGGACACCGTCTTCTTCACCGCCTTTTCGACCGAGAGCTACGACAAGGATCGCCTCGGCAACATGGTGGCGGAAATGATTGCGCTGGCACCGCAACTGACGCACGGCTTTGTCGGGGCCCAGCCGGGCCAGCCCTTCCCCAAGCACCTGCTCGATGCGATCACCTCGGTGGAGATGGTCGACGAGTTCGACGGCTATCCCGACAAGTGGCTCAGCAAGTCGTCGGACATTTTCGAGCGCGAGGACCTGCCGCTCTTCCGCGTCATGGCAGCGGTCCGTCGCGGCGGTCCGGATGCACAGGGACGCGCAGCCATCCTGCAGGTCCGCTCCAGCCATGCCTTGCTAGAAGGTTCCGATTCCGCGCTCCTGACGCGCTCGGCCTCTGCCAGCCACGGCGTGCAGTCGGACAAATCCAACAAGCTGCCCTTTGCCGACCGCTTCAAGAGCGCGCTGCGCGGCGGGATGACCGTGGTCATCTACCTGCTCCTCGCCAATATCCTGGCGCTCAAGGAGCAGCCTTGGGGCTTCCGGACGCTGGCCATCGAGCGCCATCGCCTGCGGCGCCTTGCCAACAAGCTGGGCGTCCGCCAGCGCTCCTTGATGTTCGCGCTCGTCACTCATGCGCTCAACGGTGAGGGCGACGAGAAACACATGAGCAAGAAGGTGATCGGCGCCAATTACACCATGCTCGACACCAAGCGGAACGACACCGACGACGACTTCTTCCGCGTCCGGGCGCTGGAAGCCAAGTTCACCGTCATGGACGATTTCGTCGACTATGTCCGCGCCGTCGACGACACCGTGGCCGGGATCGAGCAGAAGGACATTACGTCCTTCCAGGTGGTCATCAACTCGATGTTCAAGGCCATGCGGGCGGTCAACAGGGTGCTGCCCTTCCTGCCCAATAAGCGCTTCTGGCGCTTCAATGGCGGCAATCACATCGTGCTGACGCTGGTGCCCCCACACCGCACCTATGGGCCGATGACCCATGGAATGGTCGAGCCCCTTTATTGCGGCGCCTGGCATTCGGAGGTGAATATCTGCACCTTCTGCCCCAGCCGGGACTACGTGACCTTCAACTTCTCGATGGAACAACGCCACATCGAGCATGTCGACAAGGTCATGGCCCTGCTCGAGGAGATCGAGCGGCGCGAAGTGTCTCCGCATACCATGGCCCCATCGGTGGAGCGCCTGCGCTGAGCCTGGGATGGACGGGTGCGTACTGCCTCCCTGCCTGTCGATCAAATTCTGACGTACGTACATCAAATATTGCTTGCCGACTGTGCGGGAAGGCGCATAGTGGGCCGATCAGACACTAGCATGCGTGTGCCCATGTCCCGCTTCGCGACCTATCCCAGCCTCAACAATTGCCCCGTAGTCATCTCCGGCGGTGCCTCCGGCATAGGCGAGGCCATGGTGCGCGCCTTTGCTGAACAGGGGGCCAAGGTCGGCTTCGTCGATATTGCGGAGGAGGCCGGTGTGGCGCTGGAAGCGGACCTGAGCCGCCTGGGCCACGCTGTGCGCTTTCTTCGTTGTGACGTTACCGACATCCCCGCCTATCAATCCGCCATCGCCCAATTCGCAGACCTGCATGGCAACGCGAAGGTGCTCGTGAACAATGCGGCCCACGACCAGCGCCACCAATGGGCCGAGGTGACTCCCGAGGAGTGGGACCAGCGCATGGCGGTCAACCTCAGGCACGCCTTCTTCGCCATCCAGGCGGTGGCTCCCGGCATGGCCAAGGCGGGCGGCGGATCGATCATCAACTATGGATCGATCAGCTGGATGATCTTGGCACCCGGTCTGCCCGTCTATGAAACGGCCAAGGCGGCCGTGCATGGCCTCACGCGGTCCATGGCGCGGGAACTGGGCCCCTCCGGCATCCGCGTCAATTCGCTCGTCCCCGGTGCGGTGATGACACAGCGCCAGCTCGATCTCTGGATCACGCCCGATGATCTCGCCAGCATCAAGAAGAACCAGGCCATCCCCGAGGCGATCACTCCGGATGATTGCGCGCGCATGGCACTCTTCCTGGCTGCCGACGACAGCGCCATGGTGACCGGCCAGCACTTCCTGGTCGATGCCGGCTGGGCCAATACCTGATCAGCCAGGGTGTTCCATCTGGTCACGCAGCCCCTGCGCCGAGCGGGCGGCATCCTCGCTGAGCGAGCGGATTTCGGATGCGATCACGCCGAAACTCTTGCCATAGGGTCCGGCGCGGGCCGCCTCGATGCTGGCATTGATGGAAATCAGCTTGACCTTCATGCTGACATCGGTGATCGAGCCGACCGCCTTGAGCATGGCGGCCCGCGCTTCCTCGGTGCTGGCTTGCCTCGAGGTCATGCGGGTATTGAGGGTGGCACTCACGGCCGTCGTCAGGCGATTGAGCGCGCTCAGCAGATCGCCCGCGACCAGGTCGACCAATTGGTCCGTCGTTTCAGGGGAGACCGGACCGTCCCTGAGCGACCGGCGCAAAGACCCAGCCTGACTCAGAAACGCCTCGATCGGGCCGGCAATGGCCTTGTCGACGACGCCGTCATCGGCCAGGACCTTTGCGGCCTCAGCCGGAATGGCGAGGCCGTCGTCGCCTTGGCGAACGGCAGTAAAAATGATCTCGAACTCCCGCATGGCCTCGTCGAAAGCCGCCAGATGCCGCTCCGATCCGGACTTGCCCTCACCCGCTCGCATGGCGAACAGGGCCGCGCGATGCGACAGCATGCGCATCTTGCCCGATAGGTTGATGAGCCTGCCCAGGGCGCCGTCGACATCCACAATTTCCGCAGCGCTCGTCATGGGGCACTCCGTTTCCGTCCTCCCATCAATGGCAGGGAACTGGCTAACCATCGGTAAACGTAGGCTGAATTTTGCACAAAGTTCGGAATTGCTCAAAATATGTGCAGTTTGGGGGCGGCCCTTCTGTTCATCCCCGGTTCAGGCTCTTCCCCTCATCACGCTCCTGCCTTATTCAGGGGCAACACAAGGCCACTATCCGCGAATCCTTTTGGGGGAAGCTTATGAAGTCGAAGGTTCTCGTCGCCCTTGCCGCGACCCTGGCGCTCAGCGCCTGCACCACCACCAACCCCTATACCGGGCAGTCCCAGCTCTCCAATACCGCTGGCGGCACGCTGATCGGTGCCGGCGGCGGTGCCGTGGCCGGCGCGATCGTCGGTGCGGCAGTAGGCGGTGACCCGCGCGT
>CAMLKN010000242.1 GCA_946480655.1 uncultured Devosia sp.
TCGGTGAAGGCATAGGGCTTGGTCAGGTAGTCGTCCCCGCCGGCGCGCAGGCCGGTGACGCGGTCATCGACCTCGCCCAGGGCTGACAGGATAAGGACTGGCGTCTTGTCGTCCTCGGCGCGCAGGCTCTCGACGATGGAAAGGCCATCACGGCGGGGCAGCATTCGGTCGACGATCAGCACGTCATAATCCATGCCCGAGGCCATGGCGTAACCGGTCTCGCCATCGGCGGCATGATGCGTCACGTGACCGGCTTCATCCAATGCCTGGATCAGATAGCTCGCCGCTTCGCGGTCATCTTCGATGAGCAGGATTTTCACGGTTGACGCTCCGTTGGACAAATTGGCCCCGGGGACATTCCCCGGGGCCATAACGATTACTCGCTTTCGGCGATCGGCAGGCCGACGAAGCGGGACTCGCCGTCGCGGGCCACCTTGATCAGGACGGTGTTGAGACCGCGATCCTGAACCGCCTGCACCGCCGCGTCAAAGTCAGCCGGCGAAGAGACCGGCTTGTTGTCGACCTCCAGAATGACATCGCCGGTGGCAAAGCCACGCTGGGCGGCAAGGCTGTCGCCCTCGACGTTCTGGATCAGCAGGCCGCCCGAGCCGTCACCATTGGGGACGAGAGTCATGCCCAGGCTTGTTGCGGCCTCCGGCAGGGCTTCGGGCGGGGTCGGCTGATCGGGCGATGCGGCAACGGCGGTCTCATCAAGCTGCTGCAGTGTGACCGAAACCTTGGTCTCGGCCCCATCGCGCCAGATGGTCAGCTCGACGGTGGAGTCGGGCGCCTTGCTGGCAATGGTGCGGCTGAGATCGAGCGCGTCGTCGATTTCCTCGCCATCGACATGGGTAATGATGTCACCCGACTGCACGCCGGCAGCGCCAGCAGGGCCGTCTTCAGTCGGCTCGCGAACAATGGCGCCACGGGCATTGGGCAGGCCTACGCTATCGGCAATATCGCGGCTCACGTCCTGGATGGAAACGCCGAGATAGCCGCGGGTGACCGTGCCGTCCTCGATCAGCTGGTTGACGATCTGCTGCACGGTGCGGGCCGGGATGGCGAAGGCGATACCGACATTGCCCCCATTGGGCGAGTAGATCGCGGTATTGACGCCGACCACTTCACCATTGGTGTTGAAGGCCGGGCCACCGGAATTGCCGGTATTGACCGCCGCGTCAATCTGCAGGAAGTCGCCATAGTTGGAACCACCGATGTCGCGGCCGGCGCCGGAGATGACGCCCACGGTCACGGTGCCGCCGAGGCCAAAGGGATTGCCGACGGCAACCACCCAGTCACCGACGCGGCTGGCTTCTTCCTCGAAGGTCACGAAGGGCAGGTCTTCGCCCTCGATCTTGAGAACGGCCAGGTCGGTGCGCTGGTCGGTACCGACCACTTCGGCCACCTGCTCGGAACCGTCCTCGAACACGACGGTCACCTTGGTCGCATCCTCGACCACGTGGTTATTGGTCACCACATAGCCATCAGCCGAAATGATGAAGCCCGAACCGGCCGCCATGAACTGGCGCGGACGCGATTGTCCGTCAGGACCGCCGGGGCCGTTGGGGCCGCCGAACTGGTCAAAGAAATCGCGGAACGGATGATCTTCGGGCAGGTCGGGGAAGTTGAATTCGAAGTTGAAGTCGCGACCGCCGCCCTGGATCTGGCGACCGGGCGCCTCGGCTTCAACCAGGATCGACACCACGGCGGGCTTCACGGCCTCGACCAAGTCGGCAAATCCCTGCTGCACCGACGTTTGCGGGACAACGATCTGCGCGGCATTCTGCATCTGCGCATTGGCGGCCTGGCCGGTGAGCACAAAGGCGGTCGAAACACCACCTACGCCGGCGATGATGGCCAGGGCGGAAGCGCCCAACCAGCGACGGGTGCGCGAAAGAACAGTCGAACGCATGGGAACGTATCTCCTTCGTAAAGCTCTCAACAGCTTGTGGCGATACATATGGAACGGCGCGCCTTTCTATGAAGTTGCGCCAACATTAAGGTTTGGCAATGTTGCTGGCCGGATTGTGGCGGCTACTTCGTCGCCACGTCGCGCTCAAGCGCGTCGAGTGCCGCTTGTTCCTCAGCCGTGAGCCCGACGGCGGCGACCGGGGCGGTTGTACGGCGGCGGGCGATCAGGAGGGTGATCAGCCCGACGATCAAAAGCAAGGGCGCCGCAGCCCAGAGCAGGATCGTATGCGCGCCGAGCCGCGGGTTGAGCAGCACATATTCGCCATAGCGATCAACGACATACTGCTCGACCTGGGCATTGGTATCGCCGGCCACGAGGCGCTCGCGCACGAGGATGCGCAGGTCGCGCGCAAGGTCCGCGTCGCTATCGTCAATGGACTGGTTCTGGCAGACGAGACACCGCAGGCCTGCCGAAATGTCCCGCGCCCGCTGCTCAAGGGCGGGGTCAGGCAGGATCTCATCCGGCCCCACGGCCTGCGCCGCCGGCGCGCACAGAATCATCAGGCTGACGAGGAGCGCGCGCAGCATCATTGCGCCGCTCCCTTGGCCGCGGTGCGGGCGCCTTGGGGGATGCCCACGCGCAACCGGCGGTCGCTCAGCGAGAGCACCCCTGCCCCGGCCATGACCAGCGCACCGATCCAGATCAGGAGGATATAGGGCTTGTGCCAGACGCGGATGACATGGGTGTCCGCCAACGGCTCGCCCAACTGCAGGTAGAGCTGGGAGAGACCGTAGGTCTGGATCGCGGCCTCGGTCGTCGGCATGCCGCTCGCCACATAAGTGCGCCGCTCGGCATGCAGTGTCGATGTGCCGCCGCCCGGCGCAGTAACAGTGAAATTGCCGGTATCGGCGATGTAGTTGGGACCTTCGAGCTGTTCGAAGCTGTCGAAGGTGATGACATGGCCAGAAAGCTCGGCGCTCTCGCCCGGGTTGAGCGTCGTCACCAGCTCGGTCTCCCAGGCGGAAACGGCCACGATGCCAAGTACGGTCAGGCCCAAGCCAAGGTGGCCGATGGCCGTCGACCAGATCGAGCGCGGCAGGCCGGCAAGGCGCCGCAGGCTCTCGCCCAGCGGGATGCGGCCAAGGCGACTGCGCTCGATGAGTTCGGCAATGGCGCCCAGCGTCACCCAGAAGCCGAGGAGGAGGCCTATGGGCACCATGGAGATGGACACCCCGCCCAGCGCCGAAATCAGGATGGCGAGGAATACTGCGAGGGCCGCAAAGGCCATGAGCCGCTGTCCGGCCGCGACCAGGTCGGCGCGTTTCCAGGCGAGCAGCGGCCCGAAGGGCAGCACCAGCAGCAGCGGCGCCATCAACGCCCCGAAGGTGAAGTTGAAGAAGGGTGCGCCGACCGAAATGGTCGTGCCGGTCAGGGCATCGAGCACCAGCGGATAGAGCGTGCCCACCAGCACGGCGCCGACCGCCGTCGCCAGGAACAGGTTGTTGAGGATCAGCGCCCCTTCTCGGCTGATTGGCGCAAACAGTCCGCCCTGCCGCAGGGAGGGGGAACGGATTGCGAAAAGCAGGAAGGCGCCGCCGATCAGCACAGCAAGTATGGTGAGGATGACGAGGCCCCGCGTGGGGTCGCTGGCAAAAGTGTGGACCGAGGTCAGTATCCCGGAGCGGACGAGGAAGGTGCCCAGCAGCGACAGGGAAAAGGTGATGATGGCGAGGAAGATGGTCCAGATCTTAAGTGCATTGCGCTTCTCCATTACAAGCGCCGAATGCAGCAGCGCCGTGCCCGCGAGCCAGGGCATGAAGCTGGCATTTTCCACCGGGTCCCAGAACCACCAGCCGCCCCAGCCGAGCTCGTAATAGGCCCAGTAGGAGCCCATGGCGATGCCCAGGGTGAGAAAGGTCCAGCTCAGCATGGTCCAGGGCCGCACCCAGCGCGCCCAGGCCTGGTCGATACGACCGGATACCAGCGCCGCAATGGCGAAGGAAAAGCAGATCGAGAAGCCGACATAGCCGGCATAGAGCAGCGGGGGATGGATGGCGAGGCCGATATCCTGCAG
>CAMLKN010000243.1 GCA_946480655.1 uncultured Devosia sp.
CAAGGGGAGGGAGGCGCAGGGGCGATCACGGTGAACGGCAGCAAATGCAGGCCGGCCGGTCGAAATCGACCAGGTCCGTTCGTCGCTTAGTCAGAAACCTATCTGGAGGACGACGATGCGTTTCATGGCCCTGGTCTATTTTGAACCCGGCTCGATGGACCACCTGACGGCGGAGGATTTCCGCAAGCTCGACGACGACACGATTGCCCATGACCACAAGCTGCGAAACAGCGGTCACCTGATTTTCGCTTCGCCGCTGGCCGGCCTTGAGACCGCCAGAAGCCTCCGCTTCCAGAACGGCGAGCTGATCGCCACCGACGGTCCCTATGCCGAGAGCAAGGAAGTGGTCGGCGGCTTCCTGCTGCTCGAGGCCGAGAGCATTGACCAACTGATGCCCCTGTTCGAAGACGATCCGATCCTCAAATATGGCCGCATGGAAATCCGTCCGCTGGTTGTGCATGCGCACAGCCAGACGGGCGAGGGACGGCCCGATTTTGCCCTGGAGCGCTAGTTATTGATGGCGATGATGCCCCACTGGGTCTGGGAACAGGCGTCGTCGAGACACACATTGCTGATCCAGATGACGCCGTCACCAATGCCGACGCCCTCGTCGGTGACGATCAACGCGTCCACGTCCTGCTGGCCCAGGGCTTCAAGCGTTTCGGGCATGATCAGCATATCGAAATTGTCGACCAGGTCCTGGGCTTCCAGCACGTCATAGGTCTCGCCATTGGCGTTCACCGTCAGCGGGAAGAACGCGTATTGGCCGAAGGTGACAGGGTCGCCGAACATGACGGCATCCTGGAGCAGGGCGAAGACCTCGAAGAAGCCGTCGGCATTGCCATGGATGGCTTCGATGCTGGCATAGACGTCTTCTTCGGACTGAGCCAGGACGGGTAAGGCAGGCAGAGCCAGCACGACGCTGGCGAGGAGCGCGAGGGTGGGGCGGGTGAACATGCGGGATATTTCCTGAGCGCAGCGAATTGCCGCGCGCATATCAATCGCGCAATCGGGAAAGAGTGCAAGAGGGGTGCTTTGAATACACCCGCTGTTAAGCCTAACCGGACCATTATGCGGCCCAGTGAGGCCGTGTCCCGGGCTTCCTGCGTAGCTGTTGTATCCGAGTTCGAGTAAGCCCAATGCGTCTGATTATCGGTATCGTCGTCGTCTTTGCCTGCGTGTTCGGCGGCTATTCGGCGATGGGCGGGCATGTGGAAGTGCTCTGGCAGCCGTTCGAATTCGTGATCATCCTGGGCGCGGCCATCGGCGCCTTCATCATCGCCAATGGCGCGCCGGTGCTCAAGGCAGTGCCGACCATGTTCGGCACGCTGTTCAAGGGCCCCAAATACAACAAGACCGCCTATCTCGAACTGCTGGGCATGCAGTTCTCGATGTACAAGCTGATCCAGCAGAAGGGCATTCTGGGGATCGAGCCACATATCGAAGACCCGCATAATTCCACCCTGTTCAACGCCTTCCCGACCTTCGCCAAGAACCACCATGCGGTGGAGTTCGTGTGCGACTACATGCGCATGGTGACCATGGGGTCCAACAATGTGCATGAAATGGATGCGCTGATGGACGAGGAACTGGAGACCCACCATCAGGAGCAGGAACGGCTGGTTTCGGCCATGCAGGCCATAGCCGACGGCACGCCGGCTCTGGGCATCGTGGCCGCCGTGCTGGGCGTGATCAAGACCATGGGCGCCATTTCCGAGCCGCCCGAAGTGCTCGGCCACCTGATCGGCGGCGCGCTCGTGGGTACGTTCTTCGGCGTGTTCGTCGCCTATGGTTTCTTCGGCCCCATGGCACAGTCGCTCAAGAGCACGTTCGAAGCGGAATCCAAGTATTTCCTGTCGCTCAAGGTGGGCCTGCTCGCCCATATCGGCGGCCAGCCGCCGGTCATGGCGATCGAATTTGCGCGCAAGGCGCTGATGAGCGAAGTGCGCCCGACCTTTGCCGAGGTCGAAGCGGCGACTGCGGCGCTGCCATCCACGACCTGATCTTTCCCGAGCCCCGGTAAGCCAGAATGGCAAATTACGACCAGCCGATCATCATCAAGAAGGTCAAGAAGGCTGCCCATGGCCATCACGGCGGCGCCTGGAAAATCGCCTACGCCGACTTCGTGACGGCGATGATGGCCTTCTTCCTGCTGATGTGGCTGATCAGCATGACCACGCCGGAGCAGAAGGAGGGCCTTGCCAACTACTTCGCGCCCGCCTCGCTCAGCATGACCACCAGCGGCGCTGGCGGCGTCATGGGTGGCAATGCCATGGACAATTCGGGCAACCAGATGTCGGGCTCCTCGGCGGACATCGTGGAAGATCGACCGGCATCCCCCCAGAGCTCGGACGAGGGGACGGTGGAGACCCATATCGGCGGGCCGGCAAGGCAGCAGGGCAGCGAGCGCCAGGCCAGCAGCGACAGCGAGTTCAACCTCAAGTCGCTCGATACCCAAGCCTTCCACAGCGCCGCAGCCAGCATCAAGCAGGCCTGGCAGTCGCTGCCGGAAGTGACGCCCTACATGGACAATCTCCTTATCGAGGAGACCGAAGAGGGCCTCGATATCCAGATCGTCGACCAGCAGGGCCGACCGATGTTCCCGGAAGGCTCGAAGTATCCGCTCGAGCACACGCGCGCGGCGATCGCGGCCATCGGGCCGATCCTGCAGCAGCTCAATGCGCAGGTGACGATTTCGGGGCATACGGCCGCCGGCGGGCGCTACGACAATCCCCGCTATGGGCCTTGGGAGTTGTCGGCAGATCGCGCCAATGTGGTCCGGTCTATCCTGGGCGAGTTCGGCATGAGCGATGACCGCTTCAAGGCGGTGTCGGGCCGGGCGACCGATGAACCATTCTTCCCCAACGATCCCTACATGTCGGCCAATGAGCGGGTGCGTATCACCGTGCTCCATGCGCCTCCGCCGGTACCCGTTGGCTTGCAGCCCTAGGCTATTGGGAGATTTCCCTAGGCCGTTGTTAACCCTCGCACGGCAATTGAGGCCGATGCGCAGGATTTGAAGCAAAGGCGGTAAGCCGGGATTAATTGTTCCGAGGGCGAACTGATCCCCTACAAGGCGGGCAGAAGCCCGTGGGGAGACAAGAACATGCGTCTGGGGCAAGCCATTCTCGCCGCTATCCTGCTGGCGTCCACAAGTACGTCTGCGCTGGCTCAGGACTGGGTGGCGGATCGCCTAAGAGGTGGCGTGCTACAGCTGGAAGGTGGGAGCTGGACAGCCTTGGAACGCGGTGACGTCGTGCCGGATGGCCGTCAGATCCGCACGCTTGCCGACGGACGGGTCGAACTGGTGCGTGGCCAGGAGCGTATCGCGCTCGCCGCCAATACCGAAATTGCCATTCGTGACGCGGCCGGGCAGAAGATGACCAGCGTCATCCAGACCGCAGGTGTTGTGACCATTGAGGCTGAGCGGCGGAATGTACAGCACTTCTCGGTGCAGACGCCGGTGCTGGCGGCGGTGGTCAAGGGCACGCAGTTCACCGTGACCTATCAAAACGGTCAGGCGCGCGTCGATGTCGATCGGGGCGTCGTGCAGGTGCAGGACAGTGGCCATGACATGGTGGTCGATGTGACGCCCGGGCAATCGGCAGAGGCCAGTCAGACCCAGCCCCTCGACGTCAGCGGGCCGGGCGCGGACCGGGTGATCTATCTCATCGAGGGCGAGGTGGTGCCTGCTGTGGCGCGCGATGCGGTGCTGAGCGGTGCGCTCGCGCCGGAGGACGCTGTCGAGGCTGTGGAGAACAGGGCAGTCCCCAATGTCAATGCAAGCGTCAATGCCGGTGGGCAGGGCAATGCCGTCAGCGCGACGGTGCGGGCCAGCAATGGCAATGCCGACGGGGAGGGCAAATCCGCGGGAGCGGGCAACGGCAAGGCCGGCGATAACGGAAATGCCAACGGGAATGCCGGTGGCAATGGCAACGGTAACGCCGGCGGCAATGGAAACGGCAATGCCGGCGGTAATGG
>CAMLKN010000244.1 GCA_946480655.1 uncultured Devosia sp.
ATCCTCGTCGTAGCCGCGCGGACCGGCATCGCGACCGGCGGCGGGGCGGGGGCGCAGGGGGGCACGATCGCGTGGGGAGCGCACTGGCCGGTCATCGCGCGGGGTGGGCTGCGCCATGTCGGGCGCATCACTCTCGAAATCGACGCCGGCGGACTCGGCCAGCTTCTTGCCGAGCTGGTCGCGCAGCATGCGGGACTTGACCATTTCGACCCCGCCTTCGGGCAGGTCGCCGAGCTGGAAGGGACCATAGGAAATGCGGATGAGGCGGTTCACCTCGAGACCGAGCGAGCCGAGGACGTTCTTGACCTCGCGGTTCTTGCCCTCGCGCAGGCCGAGCACCATCCAGACATTGGAGCCCTGCTCGCGCTCGAGCGTGGCGGTGATGGGGCCATACTGGATGCCATCGACGGTGATGCCCTGCTTGAGGCTATCGAGCTGGGCCTGGGTGACCGAGCCAAAGGCGCGCACGCGGTAGCGGCGCAGCCATCCGGTGGAGGGCAGTTCAAGCACGCGCTTGAGGCCCCCATCGTTGGTGAGCAGCAGGAGCCCTTCGGTATTGATGTCGAGGCGGCCGACGGTGAGCACGCGGGGCAGGCCCTTGCGCTCGAGTTCCTCGAAAATGGTCGGACGGCCTTCGGGGTCCTTCTCGGTGACCACGAGGCCCGCGGGCTTGTGATAGAGCCAGACGCGGGTGCCCTGACGGGCGGCCAGCGGCAGGCCGTCGACTTCGATCTTGTCCTTGCTGGTGACGTTGAA
The DNA here is from genome assembly GCA_946480655.1 of uncultured Devosia sp. The sequence goes on from CAMLKN010000244.1 coordinate 757, forward strand.
GGCCGGGGTGATGACCTTCTTGCCGTTGACCGAGACGCGGCCATCGGCAATCCAGCCTTCGGCATCGCGGCGGGAGCAGAGGCCTGCGCGGGCAATGACCTTGGCGAGGCGATCGGCGGCTTCGGGCTGTTTGGGAGTGTCGCTCATGGGAGCACTTTCTGACATGCGGGACCCTTCATGCCTCGGGCGGGAGTGCCGAGGCGGGCGGCGCGGATAAAAGGCAAAGCGGCCGGATCAATCCGGCCGCTGGTCGTTATGGAGAAGCGCTCAGGCGATCAGAGCTGCTTTTCCGATTGTGTGAACATGGCATTCTGTGTGCCAAGCACGGTCGAATTGGGTCCGCGCGCCTGCAAAGCCTTGCGGACGTCTTCCGGGCAGCGCTCGTCGCGCAGGGACACCAGCTCGCCCGAGGCGGCACGGCAGACCAGCTGCGCATCGCCGACGCGGGTGAAGTATTCGGCCGGTGGCAGGTAGAGCGGGCGCTCGTTATTGGCAGTGACGGCCATGTTGGCGGCCTGCATGCGGGCGGTGAGCTGGCGGGCCTCGGCCTCGGTCAACGGACGGCCGCCCAGGGTGCGCATGTCGACGACGCGCGCATTGCGCAGCAGCACGATGTCGGCTTCGCTCAGATTGGTCGTGTCGATCTGCACGGTGTCGCTGTTGGCCGGGAGCTGGGCCGCAGCGACCTGGGTGGTCGGGGTGGGCAGGCCGGCATCGGACTTGGGCAGGACCAGCGGCGCGCGCGCCATGGTCAGGTCTTCCTTGGGCGGATCGCCAGGAATGAGGCCGACACCGCGGGCCGTGGTGTTCATCACTTCGCGCTCGAAGGTGCCGAAATCGGTCATGGCATTGGTGCCTTCGACCGTGGTGCAGGCGGCGAGCGCGAGAGTGGCCATCAGCCCGAGAGCAGCCAGACCAGTCTTCATGGCGGCCCGGATGGCAGCGGACTGCCTGGTCAATGCAACAGACATGCAAATTCCCTTACGATATCGGCGGCGCTTATAGCGCATTCCCACCGTTAAGACCAGATTCTGGCAGCACAGTGATTTCCGACCCTCAGGCCGGCTGGTTTGGCTTGCGCCGGGCGAGTCCGAGAAGATCAACGAACAGGATGATGACGCCGAAGGTGATGGCCATGTCGGCGATGTTGAAAATGTAGAAGGACCACGTGCCCCAGTGGAAATGGAAAAAGTCGGCCACCGCCCCATAGATCAGGCGATCGAGCGCATTGGAGAGCGCCCCCCCGACACAGAGGGCCAGGCCCAGCCGCACGAGGAATTCCTTCGAACGCCACCACCAGAAGGACAGGGCCACGATGGCCACCAGCATGATGACGCCCAGCGCCCAGACCGGCAGGCTATCGAAGAGGCCATAGGAAATGCCGGTATTCCAGACGAGGACGTAGTCGAAAAAGGGCGTGACCGAGAGGATTTCCCCGCCGCGCCAGCCGGTCAGCGACAGGGGTTCGAAGAAGTAGGGAACGCCGACGCACACGGACTGCCCGACGGCGTAGCATTCGGCGGCAATGTGAAAGGCCTTCTGCGCCCGATCGAGCCCGAAGGCGATGATCGCCGCCATGAGGGAGGCGATCACCGAAATGTCGAGGCGCGGAGCTCTCTGCAAGATCAGAGACCTGCCGCGGCGCGTTCACGCAGGGCCTGGGCGTCGCGCGGGGAGACGTCCGGGTATTCCGGGTCGGAGCCGACTTCGGGCAGAACCTTCCACGAGCGGGCGCAGCGCTTGCCCTGGGCCAGGGCAGAGACAACCGAGACGCCGGGCACGTCGTCGAGCCGGAAGGCTTCGGACGGGCCTTCGTTCTGCTTGACCGAAATGGCCGAGGTGATGGCAATTTCCGCCAGATCCTGGCCTTCCAGTGCCACGATATAGCGGGCGTCGGCGACGTAGACCTGCGGAGCAGCCTCGAGCGACGATCCGATGCGCTTTTCACGGCGCTCGATCTCAAGCGCACCCGTCACTACGCGGCGGACGGCGCGGATGAGCTGCCACTTGTTGGCCAGGTCATTGTCGAGCCAGCTTTCCGGGATCTCCGGGAAGAGCCGCAGATGCACCGACGAGCCCTCTTCGGGGTGCCGCTCCAGCCAGCATTCTTCCATGGTGAAGACCAGGATAGGGGCGAGCCACGCAGTGAGCGCGTTGAACAGGTGATCGAGCACGGTCAGCGCCGAGCGGCGCTTGATCGAGGAGATCGGATCGCAATAGAGCGTGTCCTTGCGGATGTCGAAGTAGAAGGCCGAGAGCTCGATATTCATGAAGTTGGAAAGGAGCGTGACGACCTTGCGGTAGTCATATTCCTTGTAGGCGGCGCGGACGCCGGTATCGAGCTGAGCCAGGCGATGCAGCATCAGGCGCTCGAGCTCGGGCATGTCCTTGGCGTCGACGACGTCTTCGGCCTTGAAGTGCGCGAGGTTGCCCAGCAGCCAGCGCAGGGTGTTGCGCAGCTTGCGATAGCTGTCGACCGTGGTCTGGATGATCTCCTTGCCCAGGCGCAGGTCTTCCGAATAGTCGGACGAGGCCACCCAGAGGCGCAGGATATCGGCGCCGTACTGCTTGATGATCTCCTGCGGGGCGACGACATTGCCCAGCGACTTCGACATCTTGCGGCCTTCTCCATCCATGGTGAAGCCATGGGTGAGGACGCTGTCATAGGGCGCATGGCCGTTGGTGGCGCAGCTTTCGAGCAGCGAGGAATGGAACCAGCCGCGATGCTGGTCCGAGCCTTCGAGATACATCGAGGCCGGGAATTTGAGATGCGGCCACTTCTGCTTGTTGCGCAGCACGAAGGAGTGGGTCGAGCCGGAATCGAACCAGACGTCGAGGACGTCGGTCACCATCTCGTAGTCCTCGACCTTATAGTCGGACCCGAGATAGCGCGCGGCAGCGCCGGGCTTGTACCAGGCGTCGGCACCCTCTTCCTCGAAGCTCTGGGCGATGCGGTGGTTGACCGCCTCGTCCTTGAGGATTTCGTTCGTTTCCTTGTGCACGAAAACGGTGATCGGCACGCCCCAGGCGCGCTGGCGGCTGAGCACCCAATCGGGGCGATCGGCAATCATGGCGCGCAGGCGGTTCTGCCCGGCGGCCGGGTAGAATTTCGTGGCGTCGATGGCATTGAGGGCGCGGGCGCGCAGGGTGTCACCGGCCGCGCCGTCAATGTCCTTGTCCATATAGACGAACCATTGCGGCGTGTTGCGGAAGA
>CAMLKN010000245.1 GCA_946480655.1 uncultured Devosia sp.
CGGGACGGCTCTCAGCCCCTGGTGTCGAAGCCGACCCAGATGGTGATGTTCTCGCCACCCAGATAGGGGATGGTCACGTTCTCCACCACCTTTACGAATTCGTTCGTCTGGGCAGGCGGAGTGATCGGCACAGCCAATGTGTACTTCTCCGAGAAGATGGCCTGGCCATCGCGTTCGACGGCAAAGCGGATCGGCGCGTTGATCGAGGTCTGGGTGCCTGCGGGCCCGAGCAGAACGCGGCCAGTGACGCCCATATTGACGGTGATCTGGCCATTGGACACCACGCAATTGCGCGATGTCTCGTCGATCACGCCCTGATACTGGAGTGCCTTGGGATCGCCCACGCGGCCGTTGCCGTAATAGTACATGGCCTCGCCGCCGAGGCGCACCTTGATCGGGGGGCATTCGGTGGCAATCACCGGCAGGGCATTGGTTTGGGCCTGGGCGACGGCCTGGGGCGTCGCGGTGGCGTTCTGCAGGTCTGCACTGGTCGTCGTGCCGCCGCCGAACATGGAGCCCATGGAACAGCCCGCCAGCAGGATGGCGAGCCCGGCCATGGCCGAGAAGCGGATCGTCGTCGTCAGGGTCGAGGTCATAGGGTGCAACTCCTGGCGATCAGGCGGGGGCGGCTTCGAGGGCCATCAGGATGGCCGGGGCACCGCTGGCGGTGACACCGGGAGCATCCTCCACGAACACCGCATCGGCCACGCCATTGCGGATGATCATCGCGGCGCGGGCATAGCGTGTGCCCATGCCCGATCCGGAGAAGTCCTTGGCAAGGCCGAGCGCCTTGGCCAGTGTCGCGTTGCCGTCGGCCAGGAAGTCCACATCCGCGAGGGCATTGGAGGTCTCCGCCCAGGCCTTCATGACGTGATGGTCGTTGACGGCGACGCAGACGATACGGTCAACGCCCGCAGCGCGCAGCTTTGCGGCATTGGCCACGAAGCCGGGAAGGTGGTTGACGTGGCAGGTGGGCGTGAATGCCCCCGGCACGGAAAACAGCACGACGGTGCCCTGCCCCAGTACCGCGTCGCTCGTGGTGTCCTCGACACCGGCCGCAGTGACCAGCTTGATCCCGACGGAGGGGACCGGATTGCCGCGTTCGATCATTGGTGGAAATTGCCCCATGCTCGGCGGCCGCGCCGCCCTACTCCAAAACTAACGTCTCTGCGATAGGCGGCTTTTCCCAGCGACACAAGGCTGGTGAACCTATTGGTCCGGCACATCCCCATTCGCATCGTCCCCGGCTTCTACCGTCCGGGTCACCTTGAACGCTCCCATCGGTGTCATGAAGGACAGGTCGACCTGCATGCCATCGAGCACACTATTGTCGGTTTTGCCCATGATGGGAAGCAGCACTAGGTTGTCTTGAGGGCTTTTTTGCGGCGCACCAAAGACGGGGGCATCAAGGTCGCCGGCGGCGATGAGGCTCTCGGGTTCAACCACTGCCGGGTCGATTTCGACCAGAAGAGAAGCGCCATCGGGGCTCAGAACCGCGTCTCCTGCCGGCTCCGGGCCTTGCTGCCAGTCGATGGGCACGTCCGCCAGCGCCTGTCTGATGCGCAGACCATTGGCCGTGTCGGGCTTTTCATCGCGGGCCGGCAGGGCAAGGCGCGCCTGCGCCGGCACGCAAATGTCCGAGCAGATGCCCAGGGTCGCCTCGAGTTGCACAATGCCGGCGGGATCGGACACGTCCATCTCGATCGGCAGGACGGTATGGCCGAAATAGACATAGTCCAGATAGCCATCGGTCTCGTCGCGAACCGGCATGGGCCAGTGCTGGACGTGACCTGAAATGCCAGAGGACGCAGACAGATCGAGCTCCGTCGGCAGGCCCGTCTCGCCCGGCACCCGCCAATAGGTCTTGGTGTCTTCGGGCATGTCCAGTTCAAGCGCGAACCACGCCTTGCCTGCCGCATCCACCGATCCGGCGCTGATCAGCCGCACCATGACCCCGGGGGCCATTTCCTGCCATGCGGTTTCGCCCGCAGCAGCGGGCAGGACCATGGCGCAGAGGGCAAGGATGGCAGCAGTCACGTGTCTCATGAGGAGCCATTAGCGCAGCTAAACGTGAACGACCAGATAGCGCCGCTTCAGCCCTTCGTGATGACCCAATGGCGCGCTGCGCTTGGCATGACCCGCCCCCGGGCCTACAATAATGGTATGAACAGTCTCGAAGGCCAATTTCTGGTGGCCATGCCTGACATGGCCGATGAGCGCTTCGCCGAAAGCGTGATCCTCATTGTTGGCCATGGGGCCGAGGGCGCCATGGGCCTTGTGGTCAATCACGAATTGGCGAACCTGCGGTTCTCCGACATTCTGGATGAGCTCGACCTCGGCGACCCGGATGCGGTGATCCGCCTGCCCGACAGCATTCGCGACCGGGCGGTCATGCGTGGCGGCCCCGTGGAACGCGGTCGCGGCTTCGTGCTGCATTCGGGCGACTATCACAGCGGCAATACCTACAAGGTCACCGAGGACATTGGCCTGACCGCGACACTCGACATCCTCAAGGCCATGGCTTTCGGTCCCGCGCCGCGCGCCGCGCTCTTCGCCCTTGGCTGCTGCGGCTGGTCACCCGGCCAGCTCGAAAACGAGATCAGCGCCAATGGCTGGCTGACCGTCCCGTTCAATCGCGAGCTGCTGTTCGACGTGCCGGTCGAGCACCGCTACGACCAGGCCCTCGCCAGCCTGCACATCACCCGCGCGACGCTGAGCAGCGAAGCCGGGCACGGCTGATCGGACCGCCATTCGAGCATAGCCCTCACGGCCTTCTCGCCTCAGACCGCTCCACCGGAGCGATCTGCAGGCGGACGGCTCGACGCCTCACTTGCCCATCTGCGCGGCAAGCTTCTTGCCCAGCTCGGCACCCACCATGGCTGCACCGAAGGCAAAGCCCTGGGCATAGCGGCAATTGAGCTGGCGCAGGCGATCGATCTCGTCGAGATTCTCGACACCCTCGGCCACCACCATCAGATCGAGGTCGTTGGCGAGCGCCACGATGGCCCTGATGATCGGGGCCTGGGTATGGGCAATGCCGGTCTCCGTGCCCATGCGCACGAAGGGCGCCGGGATCTTGATCGTGTCGAACGGGAAACGGTGCAGGTAGCTCAGCGATGAATGGCCGGTGCCGAAATCGTCCAGCGCCAGTCCGAGGCCCATATTGCGCAAGGCTTCGAGCATATAGGCGGAGTGCTCGGGATTGGTCATCACCTGGCTCTCGGTGATTTCGAGCTTGAGGTGACCGGCCAGGTCCCTGTCCTGCGACACCAGGCTGCGCATATCGGAGAGGAGGGTTTCGCTGGCCAACTGGCTGGGCGAGAGGTTGACCGAAATGAAGAAGCCTTCGGGCAGGCCGATCATGGTCATCCAGTCCTTGGCCTGCGCCGCCGCCTGCTCGAAGGCGAGGCGCCCGAGCTTTTCGATCTGGCCCGAGCGCTCGGCCAGGGGCACGAACTCGTCCGGCGTGACCACGCCGCGGGTGGGATGGTTCCAGCGCATCAGCGCCTCGGCCCCGGCAATCTGCCCGGTCTGGATATCCATGATGGGCTGGAACTGCACATGGAGTTCGCCCTGCTTGAGGCCCCGCTCCAGGTCCTCCTCGCTGGCCTTGTTGTAGGAGGCGATGGAGCGGGCCGAGGCCCGATAGGCCTCGATGCGGTCGCCGCCGAGGCGCTTGGCATAATACATGGCCAATTCCGCATCGCGCAGCACATCGGCAGCAGTCGAGGGATTGCTGTCATAGATGGTGACGCCGATGGAGGCCGTCAGAACCAGGTCGCGGTCACCGAAGTTGAACGGCGCCTTGAGCGCCTTGCGGATCTGCTCGGCCGTCTCGGCAATCTTGGCCGCCGCCTGCTCGGACGAGAGGATCACCGCGAACTGGTCACCGGCGATTCGCGCCACCGTATCGAGCGGCCGCATGATGCGCGAGATGCGGCGCGA
>CAMLKN010000246.1 GCA_946480655.1 uncultured Devosia sp.
GGCATGGAATTCGCCTCCGAAATGGTGGTCAAGGCCACGCTTGGCCAACTCGATGTGCGCGAAGTGCCCACCACGCTCAAGAAGGATGGCCGCTCGCGGCCGCCGCATCTGCGCTCCTTCCGCGATGGCTGGCGGCACCTGCGCTTCCTGCTGCTGTTTTCCCCGCGCTGGCTGTTCCTCTATCCCGGCGTAGCCCTGCTCTGGCTCGGCCTCATCGTGGGCAGCCAGTTGCTGCGCGGGGACGTGCGCGTGGGCGGGGTCAATTTCGGTGTCCACACCCTGCTTGTGGCCTCGCTTTGCGTAATCATGGGCACCCAGTCGATCGCCTTTGCCATCATTGGCCGGCGCTTTGCTTCCCGCTATGGTTTCATACCGAAATCAGGCGCTTATGACCGCTTGCTGGAAAGTCTGACACTCGAACGCATCCTGTTCTTTGCCATCCTTCTGATGCTGGCCGGGCTGGCGACAATGGGCTGGGGTGTCGTCGAATGGGCCCGTCGCGACTTCGGCCCGCTGACCTCCAGCGCCACCCTGCGCGCCGTTATCCTGGCCATGACCGCCCTCGTCACCGGCTTCCAGTTGATGATGAGCGCCTTCATGTCCTCCATGATCAACATTCCCATCTATGAGCGTCGCCTGGCCGACCAACCGGTCCCCGACGACCATTTCCGCCGCCGCTCCGACCAGGCCTAGCCCTCAGGCAAAGACACAATCATGCTCGATCCGCTTATTCTCCTCGCCCTCATGGCCGTCGGCATGCTGGCCGGCTTTGTCGATGCCATTGCCGGTGGCGGCGGCATGATCACCGTGCCGGCGCTTCTGGCCGCCGGTCTGCCGCCAGTGGCGGCGCTGGGCACCAACAAGATGCAGTCAATCGTGGGCACGGGCATGGCCGTATTCACCTACTGGCGCCGCGGCTTTGTCGATCTCTCGAGACTCGTCCCCGCCATTGCCCTGACCTTCGCGGGCAGCTTTCTGGGCGCCATGACGGTCAGCAAGCTCGACACGAGCCTGCTCACCATTGCCGTGCCGGTGGCGTTGATCGCCATCGCGGTCTATTTCCTGTTCGCGCCCAAATTGTCCGATGCCGACAGCGCGGCCCGGCTGCCCTTCGCGCCAATTGTGCCGCTCATGGGTTTTGCCATCGGCTTCTATGACGGGATTTTCGGCCCCGGAACCGGGTCCTTCTTCACCATCGGCTTCGTGCTGCTGTTCGGGCTCGGCCTCACCCGCGCCACCGGCAGCACCAAGGCGCTGAATTTCATTTCCAATCTGGCCGCCCTGGCGATCTTCATCCCGCAGGGCAATGTCGTCTGGCCCGTCGCCATCGTGATGGCGCTGGGCCAGCTCATCGGCGGCTATGTCGGCGCCCATACTGGCATCCGCTATGGCGCCAGGGTCATCCGCCCATTGGTCGTGGTCGTCTCGATCGCCCTAGCGGTCAAGCTGCTCTTCTTCCCGTGAGGGAAGGGCGCTACAGCGCACTCCCGAAGGCAGCCTCGATGGCCCGCATGGTCTGCGGCCCGAAACTGCCATCGATCGTGCCAGTGTAGAAACCGTCCTGCTTGAGCAGTTCCTGGATACGGCGGCGGAAATTGGGGGACGTATCGGCCGTCCGGATTTCCTTGAATTCATCCAGAGCCACTTCGAGCCCATTGACCAGCGCCAGATAGGCCAGGTCACCAGCCTTGCGCGTATCCATGGCGACGCCGTCCCCGTAGAGATAGCGCAGCGCCAGCGACCAGTGCCCGTCGATCACGCCTGCATCCGACGCCCGCTGGAACCAATAGGTCGCCTCGACCGGATCCTTGGCGACGCCCTCGCCGCCCAGATACATTTCGCCGATAGCAAAATTGGCATAGGCGTGACCTGCTTCGGCAGCCTTGTAGAGCCAGTCCAGGGCCTGGCTGAGATCCTGGTCCACGCCGTCGCCATAGCGGTACATGCTGCCCACATTGTTCATGGCGGCTGGAAAGCCGGCATCGGCCGAGCGCTGGTACCAGACAAAGGCTTCCTCATAGTCCTGGGCCACATACTCGCCCAGGTCATACATCCAGCCCACGCGGTTCATGCCATAGGCATCCCCTGCTTCAGCCGCCATCATGTAAAGCTCGAAGGCGCGCTGGTAGTTCTGCCGCTGCCCGTTCTCGCCGTAATAGAGATCATCGGCCTCATTCAGGATCGCGTCGATATCGAGCGGCTCGGACGGGGTGTCCTGCTGGGTTTGCGTCGGCGTGTTCGGCTTGGTCTTGGTCTTCTGCGCCAGCGCGCCAGTATTGGCCGACAGCGCCAGGGCAAGAACCGTAAGGATCAGGACAAATAGGCGCATGAGCTCCCCCTCATATCAACATTTGGGCCAGCATGCCGCTGTCGCCCCAAAGGAGTCAAATGCCTCGTGCCAATGCGGTAAAAAACAAAAGCCCCGGTGTTTCCACCGGGGCTTTCCACCAAGATCGTGACTGGGAAGAAACGATCCTGGAAGTTCGTTCGCTTCCAGGCGGCAAGGCCGCCCGGCAGGAGTCTGCCGCGCTCGCGCAGGGCCAGCGATTGGCCCAGCGCGGATCTAGCGCGTCGGGCCAATTGCGAAGCGGCCCGTGAGCGAACAGAAAATCTAAGGCGTGAGCCTTAGAAATCCATGCCGCCCATGCCGCCCATGCCGCCGCCGCCCGGCATTGCCGGAGCTGCGTCCTTCGGAGCTTCCACAATGGTGGCTTCCGTGGTGATCAGCAGCGAAGCGACCGAAGCCGCATCTTCGAGAGCGGTGCGGACCACCTTCACCGGGTCGATGACGCCGGTAGCAACCAGGTCGCCATATTCGCCGGTCGCGGCATTGTAGCCGAAAGTGGGCGAGTTATTCTCGAGGATCTTGCCCACGACGACCGAGCCTTCAGCGCCGGCATTGTTGGCAATGGTGCGGACCGGTTCCTGGAGAGCCCGGCGCACGATGGCGATACCGGCTTCCTGGTCGGCATTGAGACCCTTGGCCTTGATGGCGGCAGCGGCGCGGAGCAGGGCAACGCCACCACCCGGCACGATGCCTTCTTCAACGGCAGCGCGGGTCGCGTTGAGCGCGTCGTCGACGCGGTCCTTGCGTTCCTTGACTTCCACTTCGGTCGAACCACCGACGCGGATCACGGCAACGCCACCGGCCAGCTTGGCCAGGCGTTCCTGCAGCTTTTCGCGGTCGTAGTCCGAGGTGGTTTCCTCGATCTGGGCCTTGATCTGGCCGACGCGGGCCTGGATGTCGTCCTGGGTGCCGGCGCCGTCGACGATGGTGGTGTTCTCCTTGGAGATTTCCACGCGCTTGGCAGTGCCCAGCATGTCGAGGGTGACGTTTTCCAGCTTGATGCCGAGATCTTCCGAGATCACCTGGCCGCCGGTCAGGACAGCGATGTCTTCCAGCATGGCCTTGCGGCGGTCACCAAAGCCCGGAGCCTTGACGGCAGCGACCTTGAGGCCGGCGCGCAGGCGGTTGACGACCAGGGTCGGCAGGGCTTCGCCATCGACGTCTTCGGCGATGATCAGCAGCGGGCGCTGCGACTGCACGACGGCTTCCAGGATCGGCAGGATGGCCTGCAGGTTCGAGAGCTTCTTTTCGTGCAGCAGGATATACGGGTCCTCGAGGGTCGCCGTCATCTTTTCAGCATTGGTGACGAAGTAGGGCGACAGGTAGCCGCGGTCGAACTGCATGCCTTCCACGACATCGAGTTCGGTCTCGGCGGTCTTGGCTTCCTCGACGGTGATCACACCCTCGTTGCCGACCTTCTGCATCGCTTCGGCAATCATTTCACCGATGGCGGATTCGCCATTGGCCGAAATGGTGCCGACCTGCGACACTTCCGACGACGAGGTGATCTTCTTGGACGAGGCCTTGAGCGAGCCGATCACGTCGGCAACAGCCAGGTCGATACCGCGCTTGAGATCCATCGGGTTGAAGCCGGCGG
>CAMLKN010000247.1 GCA_946480655.1 uncultured Devosia sp.
GCGCCGCGTCACGCCCCTCGATCAGCCATTGCGGCGGGCCGGCATCTCTAGCTGGGCATCGAAGACCACGACCATGTTGCGCCCCTGTGCCTTGGCCATGTAGAGCGCTGTATCGGCCATGTCGGTTGCCACATCGAGGCTGTCGCGCGCTTCAGCGAGGCACGCTCCGACACTGACCGAGACGGTGATGGCATTGCCTTCGCCCAATGCAATCGGCCTTTCGTCAATGGCTGCCATGACCCTTGCGGCCGTGGCACGCAACTGATCCGTCGTGCATTCGGGCAGGAGCACGATGAATTCGTCGCCGCCCCAGCGCGCGCAGCTGTCCTTGGTCCCGAGCGCCGAACTGATGCGCCGCGCCACCTCAAGCACCACGACATCGCCCGCAGCGTGACCATGTCGATCATTGATGGATTTGAAGCGGTCGATATCCACCAGCATCAGGCCATAGCTGCCTGCATCCGCCACCTCGGCATGCGCGGCAACAAAACCCCGGCGATTCAGAATGCCGGTCTGCCCATCCCGGGAGGCCAGCTCTTCCAGCTCCCGGGTCCGCTCCCGCACCCGCGCTTCCAGCAGCCGCGTATTGTCGTCGACCGCCGCCGCCATTTCGGTGAAGGAAGCCGCCAGCCGGCCGATTTCGTCCTGCTGCCCGTCGCCCATGCTCATGGCCGGGCCATAGTCGCCGGCGCGGGCACTGCGCACCACGCCCTCCAGCGCCGTCACCCGATCCAGCACCGTGCGCTTGAACACGATCATGAGCAGCAGGGCCACCGCGACCGCGACCGCCAGCAGCAGGAGACCCACGGGCAGGAATAGCTGGCGCTCGATAATGGCGTCGAGGTCCATCAGCGTCACGTTGAACCAGCCCAGCTTGTCCAGATACCCCACGCCCACCAATGTCGGCTTGCCACCGATATTGACGAAGGCAGATTTCGCCAGCACCCCGCCCTGGGCGACCTCCTCCATCAGCCGTTGCAGCACCGCCTGGTCCTCGGGCGCATCGAGCAGCGAATAGACTGTCCGCTTGTTGCGCATTTCTGCCGAAAGGCTGGCGAGATTGACCAGGTTCTCGTCCCGATGTGCCTGCACCTGCCCCTGCCGGTCGACGAACATCGATGTGACGCCCATCTGCGGGACATTGACCACTTCCTGGATGAAGGCGGAAAGGTCGATGCCGGTCCCAACCACACCCAGGATGTTGCGTCCTTCGCGGATGACGCAATTCATCCAGACCTTGGTGACCTTCAGGTTGGCGTCATTGTCGACATTGAGATGACAGCCCTCGCCCAGCGCCCTGGTCGAAAAATACCACGCATCGCGCGGATTTCCGGGCGCTACCGCATAGCGCAACTGGTTGCCCGCATAGGCATTGGCCGCGTCGTTGAAATAGTAGTTCCCCGAGCGGTCGATGACGAAGAAATAGGAATGGTCGGCAAAGTTCTGGCGGTAATGCTCAAGCTCGGCGATCCCGCGCCGCCTCAGGTCTTCATTGTCTTCATCCAGCGCCCAGTCGCGGATGGCCTGGCTGCCGGCGAGCGTCTCGGCCAGGGAGACTTCGCGCAGCAGCGCCTCCAGCCCCCGGTGCCGGTCATAGAGCACCTGCTTTTCGGCAAATAGCGTCCCGAGCTGGACAACCGTCGAACCCACCACCCAGTTGAAGGCGAAATAGGCCGGCGCGGCCACCGCGGCAAAGCCGAGCAGCACGAAGAGCAATACCCTCATCGAGAGGGTATCGGCTATGCGACGTCCAATCTCGAAAATGATTGAACCTTCCGGGAGGTCGAGAACTACCGCCCCGATCCTGAGCGGAAACGCCTCAATATCCTGTTAACGCTGGGCCCTCCGCGCCTTCAGACAAAGGATTGAATGGCCGCCAGCTCTTCATTGCGCAATTCATGCCCGCCCTCGTGCCAGGCCAGGGTCATCGCCGCCCCGTTGGCAGCGAAATAATCCGCCAGGGCCTGCGTCGCGCTCGCCGGAGCGATCGGATCCCGCCTTCCGGCCGTGATGAGCACTTTCCGGCCCGAGAAGTCGGCCTTGGGCGGCGCAAAGGGGATGAGCGGGTGCATCAGAATCGTCGCATCGAACAGGTCCGGCGCTGCGAACTGCACCGAGGCCAGGATATTGGCGCCATTCGAATAGCCGAGCCCGATCACGCGGGAGGCGGAACCGGCCTGTTCGCGCACGAATTCCGCCATGGCGGCGGTGCGGGTCTTGAGATCGTCCATGTCATAGACGCCCTCGCCCGTCCGGCGGAAATAGCGCAGGGCCCCGTGCTCGCTGACATCGCCGCGCGGCGCCACCCGCCGCGTCCTTGGCAGCAACTGCCCCGCCAGGTCGAAGAACTGGTTCTCGTCGCCGCCGGTCCCATGGAACAGGAAGATGACCGGCGCATCGGCATCTTTCGGCGGATCGGCGCGGAAGACATAGTCTGACATGGCAATCTCCTTTGCCTCCGATATCGGTCCACTCGCCGCGCGGAGCAATCGGGCAGCCGCGTCACGCACTGTTGCACATTATCAAACAATGCTCTCTTCCCGGAGATTGCGCCGCCCCGGCTTCGGGGTAAGATGTGTCATGTTTCTTTCCGTCTTCGACGTTTTCAAGATCGGCATCGGCCCATCCAGTTCCCACACGATGGGGCCGATGACGGCTGCCCGCCGCTTCCTCGATGACCTCCTTGCCGGCACCTGGCCGCGCGCCTCGCGGGCCCGCACCGCCGCCATCACGGCGAGCCTGCACGGCTCACTCGCCTTTACCGGCATCGGCCATGGCAGCGACCGCGCCGTCATCCTCGGCCTGGCCGGCGAGGATCCGCAGACGGTCGATCCCGATGCGATGGACGCGATCATTGCCCGGGTGCGCGATACCGGCACCGTGTCGCCGCCAGGCCACGAGACTTACCGCTTCCGCCCCGCCGTTGACCTTGTCCTCGACAAGAAGACGCCCCTGCCCGGGCATCCCAATGGCATGCAGTTCTGCGCTTATGACACGGATGGGCAATTGCTGCTGCGCCGCGTCTACTATTCCATCGGCGGCGGTTTCGTCGTCACCGCAGAGGAGCTGGACGCACTGCGCACCGCCTCGCCCGCCCAGGCTGACGTTCCCTGGCCCTTTGCCGATGCCAAGGAAATGCTCGACATGGCCAGGCGCTCCGGCCTCTCCATAGCCGGCATGAAGCGCGCCAACGAGGAGGCGCGCCTCTCCCGCACGGCACTCGACCGCCAGCTCGACACCATCTGGACCACCATGTCCGGCTGTATCGATCGTGGCCTCGAACAGCGCGGCGAACTGCCCGGCGGGCTCAAGGTCAAGCGCCGCGCCGCCGCCATCCACGATCAGCTCGCCGACAAATGGCGGCGCAACGAAATGGACCCGCTGATGGCCAATGACTGGCTCTCGGTCTTTGCCATGGCCGTCAACGAGGAAAACGCCGCCGGCGGCCGTGTCGTCACCGCACCCACCAATGGCGCCGCTGGCGTCATCCCCGCCGTCCTGCGCTATGCCACCCAGTTCAATGCCGGCACCGGCGACGCGGCCATCCGCGACTTCCTGCTCACCGCCGCCGCCATTGGCGGCATCATCAAGCATCGCGCCTCGATTTCCGGCGCCGAAGTCGGCTGCCAGGGTGAAGTCGGTTCCGCCTCTGCCATGGCCGCTGCCGGCCTCTGCGCCATCATGGGCGGCACGCCCGAACAGGTTGAAAACGCCGCCGAAATCGCGCTTGAGCACCATCTGGGCATGACCTGCGACCCCGTGGGCGGCCTTGTGCAGATCCCCTGCATCGAGCGCAATGCCTTTGGCGCCGTCAAGGCCGTCACCGCTGCCTCGCTGGCATTGAAGGGCGATGGCACCCATGCCGTGCCGCTGGATGCCTGCGTCGAGACCATGCGCCAGACCGGCCATGACATGAACGAGAAATACAAGGAAACCAGC
>CAMLKN010000248.1 GCA_946480655.1 uncultured Devosia sp.
GCGCTCAAGCTGGCGCTGACGGCCTATTTCGTGGCGCTGGCCATCTTCATTCCGATCAGCGGCTGGATGGCAGACCGGTTCGGGGCCAAGAACATCTTCCGGCTGGCGATCTTCGTGTTCATGCTCGGCTCGCTCGCCTGCTCCTTCTCCTATTCACTGGAAACCTTTGTCGCCTCGCGCTTTTTCCAGGGCATCGGGTCTTCGATGATGACGCCGGTGGGGCGCCTGCTGCTGGTGCGCACGACGCCGCGCAATGAGCTGGTATCGGCCATGGCCTGGCTGACTATTCCGGCGCTCATCGCCCCGGTGACAGGACCGCTGATCGGCGGTTTCCTGACAACCTATCTGAGCTGGCACTGGATCTTCTGGATCAACATCCCCATCGGCATAGCCGGCATCGTGTTCTCGGGCATCTATCTCAAGGTGCCGGACGAGCGGACGCCGCGCCCCATCGATATCGTCGGTTTCTTCATTGCTGCGGTGGCCTTTGCCGGGACGGTATTCGGCCTCTCGGTGATCAGCCTGCCGGCGCTGCCGATCATCTATGGCTATATGACGCTGGCCATCGGGGTGACGGCCGCCCTGCTCTACCTGCTGCACGCGCGCAAGACCGAATACCCGCTGCTCGACCCCAAGCTCCTCCGTCACCCGCTGTTCCGCGCGTCGATCACCGGCGGATCGCTGTTCCGCGTCGGTGTGGGGGCCATGCCCTTCCTCTTGCCGCTGATGCTGCAGCTGGCTTTCGGGCTCAACCCGTTCCAGTCGGGCGCCATCACCTTCATTTCGGCGATCGGTGCCATCATGAGCAAGTTCATCGCCGAACGGGTCTTCGTGCGTTTCGGCTTCCCCCGCGTGCTTGGCCTGGCCGCGGTGTTCGGCGGCATATTGATTGCGGCGCAGGGCCTCTTCACGGTCGATACTCCGGTGACGGTGATGATGGCGGTGTTGCTGGCGGGTGGCGTGCTGCGCTCGATCTTCTTCACCGGGACCAATGCCATCGGCTATGCCGACATTTCCGACGAGGAAGCGAGCCAGGCCACCGCCATCGTCGCGGTGGGACAACAATTGTCGGTGGCTTTCGGCGTGGCGGTTGCCGGCGCCATCCTCGAACTGACCAGTGTCCTCAGCGGCGGGCACCTGACCTTGCTCAATTTCCAGATTGCCTTTTTCACCGTTGGCGGGCTCAGCGCGCTGGCGGGCCTCGTCTATTTCCGCCTGCCGCACGATGCGGGCAGCAATGTTTCCGGCCACAAGGCCATCGACAAGGAGTAAGCGGCCCTTTTCGGGTCCCATAGAGATTGTCCCGCGCCACGCCCCTGATCCTCGCCACCGCCCTGTTCATGGAAAACATGGACTCGACGGTTATCGCCACGTCGCTCGCCGCCATTGCCGAGGATATCGGCACGGACCCGATCTCGCTGAAACTGGCGCTCACGGCCTATCTCGTGGCGCTGGCCATCTTCATCCCGATTTCGAGCTGGATGGCGGACCGGTTCGGGGCGCGGCGGGTGTTCCGGGTCGCGATGCTGGTCTTCATGATCGGTTCGATCGCCTGCGCCTTTTCGAGTTCGCTGGCGCAGTTCGTGGGCGCGCGCTTCGTCCAGGGCATGGGCGGGGCCATGATGGGACCGGTGGCGCGGCTGGTGCTGGTGCGGATGACGCCGCGGCACCAACTGGTCGACGCCATGGCATGGCTCACCATTCCCGCCCTGATCGGCCCGATTGTCGGGCCGCCCTTCGGGGGGTTCCTCACCACCTATTTTTCGTGGCACTGGATCTTCATCATCAATGTGCCCATCGGCCTCCTGGGTATTGCGCTGGTCGGCTTCGTGCTGCCCAACGACACGCGCAACCGGCCGCGTGATATCGACGGCAAGGGTTTCGTCCTGGCCGGGCTGGCCTTTGCCCTCTTTGCCTTCGGCTGCTCGGTGGTGAGCCTGCCCGCCCTGCCCCCGATCATTGGTGTCGTGGCGGCGGTTGTCGGCATGGGCCTGGGCTATTTCTATACGCGCCACGCGCTGGCGACCGAGTATCCACTGCTCGACCTCAGGCTGCTGCGGGTGCCGACCTTCCGCATCAACATCGTTGCCGGGACGTTCTTCCGGCTGGGCCAGGGCGCGACGCCGTTCCTGTTTCCGCTGATGCTGCAGTTGAGCTTCGGCCTCACGCCGTTCGAAAGCGGTATGGTGACCTTCTCGGCCGCCATCGGGGCGCTGGTGGCCAAGTTCGTTGCCAACTGGATCTTTGCCCATTGGGGCTTCAAGTATCCGCTGGTGATCTCCACCGCCATCGGTTCGGCGGGCATCCTGGTGATGGGGTTCTACGACCCGACCACGCCCATTCCGCTCATCCTTGGAATCCTAGTTTTTACGGGCTTCTGGCAATCGACCTTCTGGACCGGGCAGAACGCCTTCACCTTCGCCGATATCGAGGACAAGGATGCCGGCCAGGCCAATGTGATGAGCCAGGTCTGGGGCCAGCTGATGTTCGCCATGGGCGTCGCCCTGGGCGGCGGCACCCTGGAACTGGCGCATCGCCTGCGGGGCGGCGAGGAACTGGCGCTCGTCGACTTCCACATCGCATTCTATGTGGTGGCGGCGGTGGGCGCCGTCGGAACCCTGCTCTTCCTCACGCTACCGCGCAATGCCGGGCATCGGTTGCTCGGCGGACCGCATGTGCATTGACCGGCGGTCGCCCTTGCGAGGAATGGGCGCCTAGTCCTTCGCCTGGTCGTCTTCCGCCTCAGCCCGCGGCTTGAACCCCTTGGCTACCAGGTAAGCCTCGGCCGAATCCTTGCGGCTCGAGGGCGGCTTGATGTGAAAGGTGGTGGTGAAATGGCGCTTGAGCATGTGCAAGAGCTCATGCTCGGTGCCACCCTGGAACACCTTGGCGACGAAGGAGCCGCCGGGCGCCAGCACCTGGATAGCGAAATCGGCAGCAATTTCGATGAGGTGGACGATGCGCAGGTGATCGGTGGCGCGGTGGCCCGTTGTGGGCCAGGCCATGTCGCTCATCACCACATCGGCCTTGTGGCCGCCCAAGGCCTCGATCAGCAAAGCCGGCGCGTCGTCCTCGGTGAAATCCTTCTTGAACAGGATGACGCCCGGAATGGGGTCCATGTCGAGATAATCGATACCCACGACCAGCGGATTGGCATCGGTGGAGCCGACGGCGGCAGCGGCCACCTGCGACCAGCCTCCCGGCGCCGCGCCCAGGTCGACGACCCGGCTGCCGCGCTTGAAGAACTTCTGCTTCTCGTTCATTTCCTTGATCTTGAAGGCGGCGCGCGAGCGATAGCCTTCGGCGCGGGCGCGCGCCACATAAGGATCGTTGAGCTGGCGCTCGAGCCACTTGGTCGAAGCGACCTTGCGGCCCTTGGCGGTCTTGACGCGGATCTTGAGATCCTTGTCGGACTTGCGGCCGCCCGTCCCGAGAGCCTTGTTATTGGCCATTGCCCTGTCTCCTTGGGTAACGGTTGGGGCGAGCGTGGGTGCGATCGGCGTCCATTAGCGAGATCAGGATGCCTTCGCGCAAGCCCCGGTCCGCCACGCGGACGCGCTCGGTAGGCCATTCGCGGCGGATGGCTTCGAAAATGGCGCAGCCGGGCAGGACCAGGTCGGCACGGTCCTTGCCGATGCAGGGATGGGCGACGCGGCGCTCGAAGGGCATGCCGAGCAAAGCCCGCATGGTTTCGTCCACCTGCTCGCGCCGCATCCAGAGACCGTCGACCTTTTGCCGCTCGTAACGCTCGAGCCCGAGATGCAGGCCCGCCAGGGTCGTGACCGTACCGGACGTGCCGATCAGATGAACCGGATGGGTGCCGATCATTTGCCGGAGTTTTTCGCGGCCGCGGAACTGCCTGAGATGAGTGCCGACAAACTCGACCATGGCTTCGAAGACTTCGGGCGTCACATCGACGCCGCCGAACTTTTCGGC
>CAMLKN010000249.1 GCA_946480655.1 uncultured Devosia sp.
GTGCGCCGCGAAGTCGGCATGGTGTTCCAGCACTTCAACCTCTTCCCGCATCTGACCATCTTGCAGAACCTCACCCTGGCCCCAATCTGGGTACGCGGCATTCCCAAGGCCGAGGCCGAGGCGACGGCCATGCATTATCTGGAGCGGGTCAAGATCCCGGAGCAGGCCAACAAGTATCCCGGCCAGCTCTCGGGCGGTCAGCAGCAGCGTGTGGCTATCGCCCGCTCGCTCTGCATGCAGCCCAAGATCATGCTGTTCGACGAGCCGACGTCTGCCCTCGACCCCGAAATGGTCAAGGAAGTGCTCGAAGTGATGATCAGCCTGGCCGAAGAAGGCATGACCATGCTGTGCGTGACACATGAAATGGGCTTCGCCCGGCAGGTCGCCAACCGCGTCATCTTCATGGATCAGGGCCAGATCATCGAGCAGAACGAGCCGGACGCCTTCTTCTCCAATCCGCAGCACGAACGGACTAAGCTGTTCCTCAGCCAGATCCTTCACTGACTTCGAAGCGGCCGCAGGCAAAATCGCTCCAGTGGAGCGATTTAGCTGGAAGCTCGAATGGCGGAAACACTCTCAAATATCGGGGGTCAAGTCGGAGCCCGACTTGACCCCTTTTGCCTGCCTGCCAATATGCGCAGCGCAAACCAAGGGCCGTCGTGTTGATCAAGCTGCTCCGACATGCGCTGTTCTGGATGGCAACCCTCTGTGCAATGGCTGCGCCGCAGACCGCTGCGCAGACGCTGGACGCCGTCAGGGAGCGCGGCTTTCTGATCTGTGGGTCGAGCAACCCACTTGCGGGCTTTTCCCAGCAGGATGTGGGCGGTCGCTGGTCCGGCTTCGATGTCGACCTGTGCCGCGCCCTCGCTGCGGCCGTTCTCGGCAATCCGGATCTTCTCGAATTCCGCTCCTTCCGGGGGGAGGCGCGGTTCGCGCCACTCCAGACGGGGGCCGTGGATGTGCTGATGCGGAACGGCGCCTGGACCATGGGGCGGGACATCCGTTATGGCTCGCGCTACGTGGCGCCTGCGTTTTTTGACGGCCAGGCCTTCCTCGTGCCGCAGTCGATGGGCGTCGTCTCGGCTTATGAACTGGACAATGTCAGCATCTGTGTCATCGATAGCGCGGGTGAGCTGGAAGGCCTGGACGAGTTCTTTTTTTCCAATCAAACCAGCTATGTCGGCATTCCCTACGAGGATGTGGCCGATCTGGCGACTGCCTATCGGGCCGGTCTCTGCGAGGCGATATCTGCCTCGGGCCGGCAGCTTCAGGCCATCCGGCGGGAACTGCCCGAGCCCAATCTGCATCGCATTCTGCCCGAACGCATTTCCAAGGAAGTCATGGGCCCGGTCGTGCGTGAAGGCGACGATCAATGGCTCAAGATCGTGCGCTGGACGGTTCACGCCCTCATCAATGCGGAAGAGGTCGGCGTCACCAGCCTCAACATCGATTCCCTATCTGCCGCGCGGACGCCGGCCGTCCGCCGCATCCTGGGGATCGAAGGCGACTTCGGCAGTGGACTCGGTCTGACCCCGACATTCATGGCCGACGCCATTCGCGCCGTGGGCAATTATTCTGAGCTCTATGACCGGCACTTCGGGCCGCAGACGGGGGCGGCCATGCTGCGTGGCCAGAACGCGCTCTGGGGCAATGGCGGCCTGCTTTATGCGCCGCCCATTCGATGAGTAAGCCCGCGGCCTTCAGGCAAACAGCAGGCTGACCCTGCGATTCTGCTTCCCTTTCTTCTCGATCTTGCCCAGCGCCAACCGTCCGATTTCGGCGGTGCTGGCGACATGGGTTCCGCCGCAGGGCTGCAGGTCGATATCGCCAATCCGTACCAGTCTGACGCGCCCCTGTCCCGTCGGCGGCTTCACCTTCATCGTCTTGATCAGATCGGCCTTCGCCTCCATTTCGGCGTCGGTGATCCATTCGTTGCTGACAGGGTGGTCAGCCTCCACCATGGCATTGAGCTGCGCTTCGAGGGCAGCGAGGTCCTCGGGCACCTCTGGCATGTCGAAATCCAGTCGCCCCTTGTCCTCCCCGATCGAGCCTCCGGTGACCGGAAACGGGAAGACGACGGAGAGAAGGTGCAATGCTGTATGCATCCTCATCAGCCGATGTCGGCGATCCCAATCGATCACGGCAGTCAGGTTTTCGCCGGGCTCCGGCAAGACAGAACCGTCGGCCGGCACGTGCACGATGCTGGTCTTGTCGCCATCCGGATGAATGGCCGTATCGATCCGGATCCGGCTTCCATCGGCCCGCACCAGGAATCCGCTGTCTCCTGGCTGCCCGCCCGAGGTGGCGTAGAAGACAGTGCGGTCGAGAACGATCCCGCCCAATTCGTTGACGACGCTGACGCGCGCCGGGGTCGATTGCAGATAGGCATCGTCGCGGAACAGGAAGTCGGTCATGGGGCTACTCAAAGGACGGGAGAGAGCAGGCGCGCTGCCTGGGTGGCCAGATAGAGCGGCCAGGGGCGCGTTTGCACCTCCGACAGCCCGACCTGACGGCACGATTCAAAGTCTTTCAGGAGCATGCGCTCGACATTGTCCACCGTCGTTTCATCGGTGAACCAGAGCGTGATCTCGAAATTGATGGCGAAGGATCGATTGTCGAAATTCACGCTGCCCACGGTCGCCATCTCATCGTCCATCAGCACCACCTTCTGGTGCAGGAAGCCGTCCGTGTAGCGATAGACGGCAATGTCATGCTGCACCATGCTGTCGGCATGGGCCATGCTGGCCAGCCATACCAAGGTGTGGTCGGGATTGTCCGGCAGCATGATCCTGACATCGACACCGCGCAATCGGGCCGCAAACAAGGCCGTCCGGATATCGGTATCCGGCACGAAATAGGGGCTGACGATCCAGAGCCGCTTTCGCGCCCGCCCGATGAGATCGGTAAAGGCGATCGCGCATTCTTCCAGTTTGTCGGCCGGCCCGCTCCCCATCACCAGCACGGAATTGTCGCCGAACGTTTCCAGTTCAGCGGGCGGCTTGTTCGGCAACAACTCGCCGGTCGCCCATTCCCAGTCTTCGCGGAAAAGCAGGGCGCAGCCGAGCGCCGCGGGACCCGAAACGCGCACATGGGTGTCGCGCCAGTGCCCCAGCTTCGGGTCTTCGCCCAGGTATTCCACGCCCACATTGTGCCCGCCCACCCAGGCATGCTTGCCATCGGCAACCACGATCTTGCGATGGTTGCGGTAGTTGATGCGCGTCGGCCCGAACAGGCGCAGGAACTTGTGCCGCCGGTTGAAACTCGAGACCTTGATGCCCGCCTCGCGTAGCTCATGGCGGTAACGCTTGGGCATGCCGGTGCTGCCGATATCGTCGTAGAGCAGGTAGACCGCCACCCCTGCCTTGGCCTTGGCGATCAGCCGTTCGGCCAGTTCCCGTCCCAGCCGGTCGTCGCGAACGATGTAGAATTGCACCAGCAGATAGTCCTGCGCCGCCTCGATACCCGCAAAGATGGAATCGAATGTGGCCTGCCCATCGATCAACAGTTCGACGTCATTGCCCTTGAGGAACGGCAGCTCCGACACATGTACCTGGACCGGCCATTTGGCATCCGTCTCCCGGTCGATCAGCGCCAGATCCCTGGCCCGGAGGGGGCGATCCGCCCGGCCATTCTGCATCCGGTCGGTGGCGTAGTCGTCGAACAGCTTCCATCCGAAGATGAGATAGAGCAGCACCGTCGGGATGGGTAGCAGCAAGAGCGACAGGAGCCAGGCGATCGACCCCTGCGACGTGCGGGAATTGAGGATTTCCCGCACTGCGCAGACGATTGCGAGCAGATAGATACCGCCCATGATCAGCGCGATCAGGTGCAGATCCGCCACGATGGCCCGGAGGATGTCGTCTATGCCGAACACGTGTGTCCTTCAGCGCAATGGGAGGCGCACTCTATCAGGCTGAAGGCCTTCGACAATC
>CAMLKN010000250.1 GCA_946480655.1 uncultured Devosia sp.
GTCGGCGTCGGCGTTGGCGTTGGCGTTGGGGTGGGCTCCTGAACGGGTGGTGGCGACGACGTATTGGTGCCTTGCACGAGGCTCTGGGGCGGGGTCAGGTCGCCGATGCTGGCCGTCTCGAAACGTGCCACGCAGAGCGAGTCGGCCAGCGTGACGAGCGCCTGGCGGTCGGCGGCAGTGGTCACAGCGCCGCTGGCGAGGCGGATGCCGGCCACAATGTCTTCGCACATGGCCCGCGTGACGAAGATGCCGCGGGCCCGGTCTGCCAAGGCGGCAGACATGGCCATCAACTCGGCACTGCGCGCCGTGCCGCGCGGCATGCTGTCGATGGCGCCTTGGACGGCGGCGACACAGCTGGCGCCGAGCGGCGTCGGGCAGGTCCTGAGAACGATCTTCGTCAGCGTGCCGTCCACTTGGGCGAAAGTGGGCGACGCGCCTGCCCCCAATGAGATGACTGATGCTGCGATGACGGCTCGTGCGAACGTCTTCATGTCCCCTCCTTGGGGTAAACGAAGGATTAATCTCGCGCCGAGGTTTAATGGGGTTGTGGCAGTTCCGCCAAGTTAACCCTCTGTTAACTCTAATGAATGTGGTTAAGGCCGCGCCCGTTACAGCAGAAATCCAGCGGTCAGAGACCTTTGGCCTCAAGCCCTACGGCCTGGCGAAAGGCGGTGATGTGGGGCGCCGGCGGAGCCCCTACGGCTGCCGTGTCTGTCCAGTAGAAATTATGGGTGAACAGACGCCAGCCCAGCCGGCCCCACGTAATCTCCACCTTGACGTCCCGCACGGCAGGTCCGAAGCGGTCCGCACCGCCCAGCGGCCCGGAAATGGCGTCGCCAAGGATGAAAAGGGGCGAGTCGGCACGGTCGTAGAGATTGGTCCAGCGAACGGCCGCGAAGACGGCAGCATGGTGGGCGCAGAGACCCCGTTGCGGGTCGGGATAGAGCGCGCCGCGGCTCTCGTCATAGGCCTGGGGCGGCGCCGTGGGCAGCACGCGCTCGATCTTCATGCGCGTGAAATCGTCATGTCCGTCGGTCACCAGGAACTCGGCGCTGGAGAGCGGCGAGCCCAGGGTCACCAGATCGGAGATCTTCCAGCCGGAAAGCTCGGAAGTGCCCGGCTGGCCCTTCTGTCGGCGCAGGGCCTCGAACAATTGCCATTGCCGCGTCTGATAGGTGCTGATGTCATCCGCAGACCAGGTCGCGGACGGCGCCCCGGCGACGAAGGCGTCCAGCGCCTGGAAGGCGGCAACGGCCTCGGGTGATGGCGGGTTGTCCTTGGTGGGCCCCACTTCGCGCCAGAGGATGTGCAAGAGGTCATAGGCGAGCACGGAGCCCAGGGAATGAGCGATGATGACGACGCGGTCATATTCGGGGTCGTCGTGCAGCGCCTTGAGCAGCGCCAGGCCGCGATTGCGAACGCCCTGCCGGCTCTGCACGGTCTCGGTCTGGGCCGAAAGATAGCTCGCTGCATCGCCGAAATAGGGCAGCAGTTGCGTGGCTGCCAGATAGGCCAGGGTGCCGAGCAGCATGAGATTGGCGACGTGACCATTCCAGCCGAAACTGTCGAGAATGCCCGCGGCGATGACGGCCACCAGCACCTGGCGGGGCAGCCGCTTGATGAAGGCCAGTGGCTTGAAGAACTTGGGGAGAAGGATCAGCGCCAGGGCGGATAAGCTGATCAGATGCCCGCGCCAGGCCTCGGGCGAAACGAAATGGTCGTACCAATAGGTGTCGAGGATCTGCGGCAGCGCCAGGATCGCGGCCAGCGCGCTGATGACGGCCAGGACCGTGAGCATCCAGAACACGGCCCAGGGCCAGCGCACATGCTCCGGCACATAGGCCGGGTCGATCCAGAGCAGGCGTCGAATCCAGCGCCAGAGGTTGCGGATCGGCGTGGCGTTCAGCAGGTCGGCGTAATAGAGCTCGAAAAAGTCGGTGCGGCGGCCATTGTGCTCGGGCGTGGTGATGCGCTGCAGTTCATAGAGCCCGCTCTTGTCGTCAGGAACGATCCAGATGGGGCGCGGGCGGGGATAGGCCTCTCCTGCCGTATCCAGCTCGGGGTTTTCCTGCCAGAGGGCATGTACGAAGTCGCGGATCGTGCCCATGGGCCGCTGCTCGCCCTGGCCGTGGACGATGACCACGGCCTGTCGCTTGATCGGCTCCGGAGCCGCGGCGCGTTTTCTCGGTGCTCTTGCCATGGTCCCCTCCCCCTAGAGGCAAGACTAGGGCAAGCGGGCCGACGATGAAACCGCTTCTAGCGGACCGTTGCCATCGCCACCCAGGCGGCTATGCCGACCAGGAGCAGGGCAAAAACCAAACCCATGGCGCGGCGGCGCGGCGGCTGGCTGACGAAAGGCTGTATGCTGCCGGCAAGAAGGACGACGCCGGCGTGAACGGCAGTCGCCATCACCACATAGGTTGCCCCGAACAGGATGGCTTCGTTGAGAGAATTGGTGGTCAAGAAGCTGGGCATGACCGTGATGTAGAACAGTGCTGCCTTGGGGTTGAGCAGGTTGGTGAGCAGCCCGCGGCGGAAGTAGCGCCAGTTTCCGCCGTTCGGTGCCAGTGCGGCAGCCGGTTTTCCTGAGTCGCTCCAGGCTTCCCAGGCGAGAAAGAGCAGATAGGCGACTCCGGCCCAGCGCAGGCTCTGGTAGAGCCAGGGCTGTTCGAGCACCAGCGCTCCAAGCCCGAACACGGCCAGCATGCCGAGAAGTGCAAGGCCCAGGGCCACCCCGCCCACGGCAGCCAGACCGGGCGACCGGCCCCGCGCGGCGGCCAGGATCGCGAGATAGGTCATGTTCGGGCCTGGTGTCAGTTCGATCAGCAGGCTCGCGATCGCGAAAGCAAAAAGCGCGGCGATCATCGCCGCGCTTTTCCTGTTTCGCTTGGCTCCAACACGAACCCTAGTGCCCGAACGCCTTTACAATATCTTCGGTGACCTTCTTGGCGTCGCCGAACAGCATCATGGTGTTGTCGCGGAAGAACAGCTCGTTCTGCACGCCCGCATAACCGGCGGCCATGCCGCGCTTGATGAAGAGCACCGTGCCGGCGTCTTCGACGTTGAGGACGGGCATGCCGTAGATGGGCGAGGACTTGTCGGTCTTGGCCGAGGGGTTGGTGACGTCATTGGCGCCAATGACGAAGGCCACGTCGGACTGTGCGAATTCGGAGTTGATGTCTTCGAGTTCGAACACCTCGTCATAGGGCACATTGGCTTCGGCCAGGAGCACGTTCATGTGCCCGGGCATGCGGCCGGCCACCGGATGGATGGCATACTTGACCTCGACGCCTTCGGCTTTCAGCAGGTCCGCCATCTCGCGCAAGGCGTGCTGGGCCTGGGCCACGGCCATGCCGTAGCCGGGGACGATGATGACCTTGCCGGCATTCTTCATCAGGAAAGCCGCGTCGTCGGCAGCGCCCTGCTTGACCGGGCGGTCGTCCTCGCCACCCGCAGCGGCGCTGGAGGTGTCGCCACCAAAGCCGCCCAGGATGACCGAGATGAACGAGCGATTCATCGCCTTGCACATGATGTAGGAGAGGATCGCACCCGAGGAGCCGACCAGCGCGCCGGTGATGATCAGCGCGGTATTGCCCAGGGTGAAGCCGATGCCGGCGGCCGCCCAGCCCGAATAGGAATTGAGCATCGAGACCACGACCGGCATGTCGGCGCCGCCGATGGGGATGATCATGAGGCCACCCAGCACCAGGGCCAGGATGGTGATCAGCCAGAACAGCCAGGGATTGCCAGTGACCGTGAACATCCAGACCAGCGCCACGATGGCGACGCCCATGGCGATGTGGATCAGGT
Organism: uncultured Devosia sp.; assembly: GCA_946480655.1. The sequence goes on from CAMLKN010000250.1 coordinate 3,811, forward strand.
GGCGCATGGGCAGGATGATCGGTTTGCCGCTCATATTGCCGTTGAGCTTGGCAAAGGCGATGACCGAGCCGGTGAAGG
>CAMLKN010000251.1 GCA_946480655.1 uncultured Devosia sp.
ACCTGGAAGTTGTCGAAGGTGGTGTAGTAGTCGACATTGGCGCTGTCGCGGATCAGACGGTCATAGGCAATGACCTTGACGCCCTGATCGGCGGCCTGCTGCAGCACGGCGCTGAGCGTGGTGCCGTCGATCGAGCCGATCACGAGGGCCTTGGCGCCTTTGGTGACCATGTTTTCGACCTGAGCCAGCTGGTTCGGGATTTCGTCTTCGCCATACTGCAGGTCGACGGTGTAGCCCATGCCCTCGAGGGCAGCCTTGAGCTCGTTGCCGTCCGAGATCCAGCGCAGCGACGACGAGGTCGGCATGGCAATGCCGATCAGGCCCTTGTCCTGTGCGAACGCGCCGGTGGCAGCGGTGGCCAGGAGGGCACCGGTGGCGACCAGCGTCGCGATTGATTTGAGAACCTTCACGTCTCGACTCCCTAAAATATTCGAGATTGCTTGTATTCGGTCTTCTGGGTTCGGAAAAATCAGACAGCTTCAGCGGCCAGACGCCCATGGTCATGGCCGGAAAGCCACGACTTCGGGTGCCGCCTTACGCCGCATCTGATCGGGTCGACGCCATGGGGCATCGCCGCTCGCTTCTGCATGAAGTCCTCCGGTATGGACGACATTGATGTCGCCATGGACTCTCCCAAGCCCATGGCCGGGACGCTAAGATAGTCAGACAGGCTTGTAAAGCATCGAGTCGCGCCCCATCGACATTTTTTCGACTCTTGCAATAAAATGAGAGGCCCGCTTGCCGCATGCTTTATCAATCGTTATGGTGCCCCGATTTCAGGGAGGAGCTGTTGCAATTGGGCATAAAAATGCCCACAACAGCTCAAAGGTATCAGATACCTTTGGGAGTTTGAGCCATTACGACCGGAGAAGCGCGGCCCGATCACGCCAGCGCCGCCAATGTGGTGGCCGATGACCTGGCCAATGAAATCCTGACCGAGTTGACCCCCGGCGCCAGCCTGCCGAGCGAGGCCGAACTGGCCGAGCGCTTCGCCGTGAGCCGCCTCACCGTACGCGAGGCGGTCAAGCTGTTGGCCGGTCGCGGATTGCTCGAGCTGGCGCGCGGCCGCCGCGCTGTCGTGCGTGAACCCGATGGCGCCGCTTTCGCCGACTTTCTCACCTCAATGCTGCACAACGATTCCAAGGGTCTCTTCGACCTCGTTGAGGTACGTTTGTCATTGGAGGTGCAGAGCGCCACCCTGGCCGCCAAGCGGGCCAGCCGCGCCGCCATCGCTGCCATAGAGAGCGCCCTCCAGGGTATGCGTGATACCGCCGAGGCCGCCATGGCAGACGACCCGGAGGCGGATCGACGCTTTCATGATTTCGACGTTGGATTCCATGAAGCTGTGGCCCTTGCCAGCGGCAACCGCATCCTGGGCTATCTATTCGAGGCCATGTCTGTACCGCTGCGCCAGGGCATCCAGATCAGCCGCAAGGGCCATGCCAATCGCGGACACACCCTGTTCGACACGATCGAAGCGCATCAGCGCATTCTCGAAGCCATTCGATCGGGCAATGGCCGCACGGCCGGCGAAGCCATGCGCCTGCATCTCAAGGATACCGAGCGCGATATCCGCAACGCGCTCTCCAGCATGGCTGACCGGCCGATACGCCAACGCAGCCGGTAATCTCCCTTGCAGCGCAGCGCACGATCGGAATAATCCAGACAAAGTTGACCACGAGGGGCTAATGGCTGCGCGCACCGACAATACCGCGTCCCGGCTGGACGACGCCGCCCGGGCTGGCTGGCTCTACTATGTTGCTGGCAATACGCAGGAAGAAATTGCGGCCAAGATGGGCATTTCGCGCCAGTCGGCGCAGCGCCTGGTTTCCCTCTCGATGAGCGAAGGCCTCATCAAGGTCCGCCTTGACCACCCTATTGGCCACTGCCTTGACCTTGCGGAGCGGCTCCGCTCCCGATACGGGCTCGACCATTGCGAGGTCGTTCCCTCCGATCCGGGCTCTTCCTCCACCACCATTGGTGTGGCCGAGGCCGGCGCTGCAGAAATCGAGCGCTGCCTGCGCTCTCCCGATCCCATCATCATGGCCATCGGCACCGGTCGCACGCTCAAGGCGGCCATCGAGCAACTTCAGCCCATGGACTGCCCACACCACAAGGTCGTGTCCCTGACCGGCAATATCGCGCCCGACGGATCGGCCGCCTTCTACAACGTCATCTTCAACGTGGCTGATACGGTCAAGGCCCGCTCCTTCCCCATGCCCCTGCCCGTGATCGCCTCATCGGCGGAGGAGCGCAAGATGCTCCACACCCAGCCGATGATCGCTTCCACCCTCAACCTTGCCGCACACGCCAACATCACATTCGTCGGCATCGGCCACCTCGGCCCGGACGCGCCCCTGCTGCTCGATGGCTTCATAACCGAGACCGAACACAAGGCCCTTCAGAAAGCCGGCGCAGTCGGCGAGATCTGTGGCTGGGTGTTCGATGCCGAAGGACGCCTGCTCGATGGCTTCATCAACGAGCGCGTCGCTTCTGCTCCGATTCCCAGCCGCGAGAACGGCCTCGTCATCGCCCTCGCGATGGGTCGAGCCAAAGCGGTCGCCATCCGCGCAGCGCTCACCCGCCGCCTGGCCAACGGTCTCATCACAGATGAACAAACGGCCGAACTGCTTCTGGCCTGAACACCGCGACGGCGCGACACAAGCACGAATCCCGGCTGCCGCCAGCAGACTTGTATGACAGTGGTCCCTGCGGCCCATGAGATTTCCGCATGGCTCCCATGCAACAACTTTTTGATCTAGGCGGCGTTGCGACTTTGCCCAAGAACGGGGCAGTTCTTGCACACAGGTCCCAATGTGACGCGTCTTCACAACCTGCCCAATCGCCGGAAGGTTCTGGCTGGTATCGGCTTTTCCCTCTTCCTCGCTTCCACCACGTCCTTGACCCGACCGCTCCTGGCGCAGGAGCAGGGAAGCTTTGCCTTCGACTTTGACAGCTTCAGCGAGCGTCTCAAGGCCATGGCCGGCCAGCCGCATGTCGCAGCAACGGTCGACATGCCGGCCGCGTTCCAGAACCTCGACTACGATGCCTACCGGATGATCCAGTATCGGGGCGAGGCGAGCAAATGGGCCGACAGCGCCGCTGGTTACAGACTGCAGGCGTTTCATGTGGGCTGGCTCTATAACGAACCCGTCAAGGTCTTTGAGGTCGAGGCGGGCACGGCACGGCCGGTCGATTTCCAGCCCTCGGACTTTACCTACTACGACGCAGCGGTCGGCGAGGCTGCTTCTGCCGAACCTTTCCCCGGCGTTGCGGGGCTACGCGTCAACTATCCGCTCAATCGCCCCGATGCACTGGACGAGCTCGTGACCTTCCTGGGCGCCAGCTACTTCCGCGCGCTGGGCCGCAACAACATCTACGGCGCCAGCGCACGTGGCTTGGCCCTCAACTCCTGGATCGACATTCCGGAGGAGTTTCCACGCTTCTCGGAGCTCTACGTCGAGAAGCCGGCCCAAGGAGCGCCGCTGGTGGTCTACGCGGCTCTCGAGAGCCCAAGCGTCACGGGCGCCTACCGGTTCGTCATCACTCCGGCCAGTGACACCGCCCAGGAAAGCGTGATGGATGTCACCGCGCGCCTCTTCTTCCGGAGCGACGTCAAGGAACTGGGTGTGGCGCCGCTGACTTCGATGTTCCTCTATGCCGAGGCCAATCGCGGTGGCTTCGACGATTACCGGCCACAGGTCCACGACAGCAACGGCCTTCTGGTCGAGCGCGAAAGCGGCGAAGTCATGTGGCGGGCGCTCAATAACAGCGCCTGGCTCGGCAATTCCTATCTCGCCGAAACCAATCCCAAGGCCTTCGGCCTCTACCAGCGCGGTCGCGACTTCGAGAGCTATCAGGATGCAGGCGCCCATTACGAGCGCCG
>CAMLKN010000252.1 GCA_946480655.1 uncultured Devosia sp.
TTTGTCACGCTTTCGAACCGCAAAAGTGGTGTCCACTTTTGCTGAAAGCGCTCTAAAGCGCCTTCTGCAGATGCACGATGTCGTGCCAGCGGTCGAACTTGAAGCCGACCCCCGTGTAATAGCCGACGCGTTCGAAACCGAATTTCTCGTGGATGGCGATGGAATTGGCGGTGTCCGCCGTGATCACCGCGAGCATCTGTTTGAAGCCGAAAGCTTTCGACTGGATTAGCAATTCGGTCAGCAACAGCCGCCCCAGGCCCCGGCCGGTCTCCTCGGGGTCGAGATAGATCGAATCCTCGCAGGTGAAGCGATAGGCGGCGCGGGGGCGGTAGAAGCTGGCATAGGCATAGCCCACGACCTTGCCAGCCCGTTCGGCGATGATCAGCGGATGCCCGAGCTTCTTGAGGCCCGCATATTTTTCCGCAATCGCTTCCTCGCCCGGCGCCTCGGTATCGAAGGTGATGGCGGTATTCTCGACATAGTGGCGGTAGATCGCCGTGATGGCGGGAATATCGGACCAGGCAAAGGGGCGAAGGAGACAGTCGGACACGGCAGACGCTCAAAACAAAAAGGACCGCAGCCTTTCTAAGCTGCGGTCCCGGCATTGGTCCAACCAAATTCCTTGATCGGAGGATCAAGGAACTTCGTTCATTTACTCGCGATTGCCGAACAGGCGCAGCAGCATCATGAACAGGTTGATGAAGTCGAGGTAGAGGCTCAGCGCGCCCATGATGGCATTCTTGGCCATCACGTCGGCACCGTAGTGCTCGGAGTAGCTTTCCTTGATCTTCTGGGTGTCATAGGCGGTCAGACCCGTGAAGATCAGCACGCCGATCACCGAGATCGCGAAGTCGAGCATGGACGAGGCCATGAAGATGTTCACGATCGAAGCGATGATGATGCCGATCAGGCCCATCATCAGGAAGTTGCCCATGCCGGTCAGGTCACGCTTGGTGGTGTAGCCGTAAAGGCTCATCGCGCCGAAGGTGGCGGCGGTGATGAAGAACACCTTGGCGATCGAGGCGCCGGTATAGACCAGGAAGATCGACGAGAGCGACAGGCCCATCACGGCCGCGAAGGCCCAGAAGATGGCCTGCGAAGCGCCCACGGAGAGCTTGTTGATGCCAAAGCTCAGCACCAGCACGAAGGCCAGCGGCGAGAGCATGATCACCCAGGCCAGCGGGCTGCCATAGAGCAGTTCGGCATTGGCCTGGCTCGACATGGCCCACTGGCTCGTGAACCAGGCGACGAGGCCGGTGACGACGAGGCCGAGGCCCATATAGTTGTAGACGCGCAGCATATAGCTGCGAAGACCTTCATCGATGGCCAAGGCCGAGCCGGCCCGCGCACCGAGGGTCTGACGGTCATATTCAGCCATTTTCAGGTTCCCTTTCCCAAAAAACGTGATGCGGTCTTGTCACCGCCGGGGGCAATTGGCGTTGCCACTTGGCGAGGAATATGGGGATGGCTCAGTTGATTGACAAGGATAATCGGGTGGCTGCGACACCGGGACTGGTTCGATAAAGCGATTGTGTTAGGGTCGAGGGGCACGAATCGTGCGCACTGGGGCATCGCGGCCGCGACGGAAGCGGGTTTTCGCCGGAAGTGATGCACCACAAGAGGTTGGAGCGCCGGGTCTGCGCTCCCGCTGCCAGGGAGGCTCATCATGCCCCGGCTCTTTACCGGTCTCGAAATTCCCGCCGATATCGGCTTTGCCCTGTCGCTCAAGCGCGGTGGCCTCACCGGCGCCCGCTGGATCGATCCGGAAAACTATCATATCACCCTGCGCTTTATCGGCGATGTCGATGGCAATGTGGCCAACGAGGTTGTGGACAGCCTCGACCGGCTCTCCAATTCGCTGCAATTTTCCATTCGCCTCACCCATCTGGGCAGTTTCGGCGGCGACAAGCCGCGGGCCCTTTATGCCGGCGTGGAGCCGTCCGAAGCGCTCAACCGCCTGCAGGCGGCCCAGGAGCGGATGCTGCAAAAGGCCGGCCTGCCGCCCGAAGGACGCAAGTTCGTGCCGCATGTTTCCCTGGCGCGGCTGCGCGGCACGTCGGCCGAGGAACTGGCGCGCTTCATGGCCGAGGCGGCGCGCTTCGAACCCCTCACCTTCGTGCCCGCGCGCTTCGTGCTGTTTTCCAGCCGCGACTCGGTGGGCGGCGGCCCCTATCTGGTGGAACAGATCTATCCGCTGGCCGCGTAAGGCGCCGGAGAGGGCAATCACGCCCTTGTTAGGCTCGGGTTAACCCTTTCAGGGCCAGAGGCGATCGCCGGGGCAGAAGGCGCCCCAATCCCGCCGCGTTTGGCTTTCATTTGAAGCAAAAGCCCGGCAACCAGTGGGGGATCGGCCGGGACTTTGACTCCTTGGTAACCATGTTCGGGGCAGACTGGACGGGCAGAACGCCCCCGAACACCAAAGACAAGAGGAAGAATTGGCGATGACGACGAAAACCGGTGGCCTTGCACTCGGGCTCGCGGTGGCGACGGTCATGGCTCTGGTACCGGCTGCGCAGGCGCAGCAGGCCACCGAGCTCGGCACCTTCAACGCCTGGTCCGCCTATACGGCGACCGACCAGAGCGGACAGATCTGCTTCATCATTGGCGAACCGATCCAGAGCGAGCCGGCGGGGGCCAATCGCGATCCCATCAAGTTCCTGATCGTGCACCGCAAGGGCATGGGGTCCAAGAACGAAGTCCAGACCCAGATCGGCTACCCGTACAACACCACCGATGCCAAGGCCTCGGCTTCCATCGACGGCCAGAGCTATGTCATGGCCGCTCGCGGCTCCACCGCCTGGCTGGCCTCCAGCAGCGACGAACCCGGCTTCGTCACCGCCTTCAAGGCCGGCAACCAGCTCGTCGTGCGCGGCACCAGCCAGCGGGGAACCAATACGGTCGATACCTATTCCCTGTCCGGTGCCACTGCGGCGATGAATGCCATCGACGCGGCCTGCCAGTAGGCAGGGGCTTGCCGTCCGGCGCACAAACACAATAACTGGGTGACGGGCCAGGGCCCGTCGCCCCGTTCTGCAATGGTTTAGAGACTTGATGACCCGATTTTCCGCCCTCTCGCTCGCCCTTGTCCTGTCGCTTGCCGGTTTCGGGCCAGCCCAGGCGCAATCGGCGCGGGTTCTTGGCGATTTTCGCGACTGGTCGAGCTATGCCGCCGACGATGGCGGCGGCACGGTCTGCTTTGCCATGACAAGGCCCAAGACCACCGAGCCAACCCCTGACGGATACGGCGACGCCTATCTCTACATCACCAACCGCCCCGGCGAGGACGTGACCAGCGAGTTCAATGTGGTGGCCGGCTATACGTTCCAGACCGGCTCGATGGCCGTGGCCAGTGTCGGCGGACAGGATTTTGCACTCTTCACCCAGAACGATGCCGCCTGGCTCGACGACAGCGCCCAATCGGCCAATCTGGCGGCCGCCATACGTGCAGGCTCGACCGTCACGGTGACCGGCACCTCGGCCAGCGGCACGGAAGTGGTCCAGACCTTCTCGCTCTCGGGCGCCACCGCTGCCCAGCAGGCGATTGGGGCCGAGTGCTAGCCGTCCACCGCAGACCGGCCTCCCACCACCGTGACTTTGCCTAATCTGCGCGTCTGTGCTACAGGCGCGCACTTCCCGCATTTCCGGAACCTATGTGCCTGCCATGAGCATTGCGCTGAACCTTGACCATTCGACCGCCATCCGCCCGGCTTCCGCCGCGCGGCCGAGCCTGATCGGCCTTTCCAAGGCTGGGCTGGCCGAAGCGCTGGTCAGCCACGAGGTGGTTTCGGAAAAGGAAGGCCGCATGCGCGCCAGCCAGCTCTGGAACTGGCTCTATGTGAACGGCGTCACCGATTTCGACCGCATGACC
>CAMLKN010000253.1 GCA_946480655.1 uncultured Devosia sp.
AGGAATTTCAGGGTCGCCGGATTGGGCGTGGCTTCGGTCTGGATGAACATGGGTTCTCCGCGCGTGGGTGCGATTAGAATGCTTCTAAAATAGACTTTTGCGCTTCGGATGCAATAGCCGATTGCGCATCCGGCCCATGCGTTCAGATCGAAAAACTCTCGCCCAGATAGACGCGCCGCGCTTCCGGATCGGCGGAAATGGTCTCGGGCTTGCCCTGGATCATCACCTTGCCGCCATGGATGAGATAGGCGCGGTCGACCAGGCCCAGCGTCTCGCGCACCGCATGGTCGGTGATCAACACGCCGATGCCGCGCTGGGTCAGCTGCCGCACCAGCGCCTTGACCTCGCTGACGGCAATCGGGTCGACGCCGGCGAAGGGCTCGTCGAGCAGCATGAAGCCCGGATCGGCAGCCAGCGCCCGCGCGATTTCCACCCGCCGCCGCTCGCCGCCCGAAAGCGCCAGGGCATTGGATTTGGCAATATGGCCGATGGAGAATTCGCCGAGCAGCGATTCGAGCCGCCGCTTCTGCTCGGCCTTGTCGCGCACGGTGTTCTCGAGCACCGCCATGATATTGTCGGTCACGCTGAGGCCGCGAAAGATCGACGGTTCCTGCGGCAGGTAGCCGATGCCCAATTGCCCGCGCTGGAACAGCGGCAGGCGGGTAATGTCCTGCCCGTCGAGCAGGATCTTGCCGGCATCGGGTTTCACCAGGCCCATGATCATGGTGAAGACGGTGGTCTTGCCCGCGCCGTTTGGGCCCAGGAGGCCCACCGCCTCGCCGCGTCGCACGGCCAGCGAGACATCGCGCACGACCGTGCGCTTGCCAAAGCTCTTGGCCAGGCCATGGGCCACCAGCCAGCCGGTCTGGTCGATGCGGGGGCGGGTCTCGACGCTCATTGGCTGGTAAAGACCCCGGTGACGCGCCCGCCGCCCGAACTGGTAAAGGTCGAGACGCTGGTGGCCAGGTTGACGATGAGCTCCGTCGCGTTGACCGTGCCGCTGGCATTGTTGACCACGACATTGCCGGTCAGGCGCAGCAGCTGGTCTCCCGGCGAATAGACGGCCTGGTCGCCGGTTGCGTCCTGGTCCTTGGTCTTGAGGCGCACATTGCCGCCCGAGGCGATGAAGGTGTCGATATCGGTTGTCCCGCCCTCACCATAGGTGGCCACGACCTTGGGCGCCCAGACGGTCACTGTCGGATGCACGACCACGACATTGCCGGTGAACACTGCTTCGCGCGCCGCCTCGTTCATCACGAACTGGTCGGAGGTGATCTCCACCGGGCTCTGCGCGGACGCCGGAAGAGCAATCGCAAGAGTGATGAACAGGGCAGGGACAAGCCAGCGGCGTATCATTGGTTCTGGTCTCCAGCAGCTTCGGACCCATTCTCGCCCGGGGTTTCCGGCAAGGTCACCACCGAGCCCTCGAACGTCCACATGATATTGGCGGCGTCATAGACAAGACCCTTGGCCCGCACCTTGGACCCATCGGCATAGTCCACCACTACCGGCCCGCGCGTGGTGAGGAGCTGGCTATGCCAGTCGAATATGGAATCATCGAGCGTGCCGGTAGTTCCCGTGCTGTCGGAGACTTCGGTCCGTCCCGGCACCAGGGTGAGCTGGTTGGTCGTGTCGAGCTGGGCGCTTTGCGCTTCCAGCACCAGTTGAACGCCATCGACCCGGTTGATGACGAGCCTGGCCTGGGTCAGGTCGATAAGGTCGCTGCGCTCGGCCGTGGCCCGCGCCGTTTCAGCCCGGACCCGATAGGTCGAGCCATCGGCCAGGGCGCCCACATATTCGGGTGCGTCTATGGCCACCGAATCGGGAGTGATGGACAGCCGGTCGATGCCGAAGCGCCCGGTAAGGCTGGCCAGGTAGATCTGCGCCATCAACCCGCCCAGCACCAGCGCGCCCACCAGGGGGACCACGAGACGCAGCACATTGACTGTCCGGTTGCGTCGGACCAGTCGCTGGTAGCTATGGCGGGTAGCGGCAGGCGCGGTCACGGCGTTCGCCCGGCCTCAGCTATGGGCGAAGATGTCGGTCTCTTCCCAGCCCATGAGATCGAGCGCGCAACGCGTCTTGAGGAAATCGAAGCAGGACTGGGCGAGCGCGGTGCGGCCTTCGCGGGCCAGCATGCGATCCAGATGGCGCTTGAGATCATGCAGGTACAGCACATCGGAGGCCGCATAGTCGAGCTGGGCATCGCTGAGCTTGTCCCCGCCCCAGTCCGAGCTCTGCTGCTGCTTGGAGAGGTCGATGTTGAGCAGTTCTCGCACGAGGTCTTTCAGGCCATGCCGGTCGGTATAGGTGCGCACGAGCTTGCTGGCGATCTTGGTGCAATAGACCGGCCCGGTGACCACGCCGAAGCGGTTCTGCAGCACGGCAACATCGAAGCGCGCATAGTGGAAAATCTTGGTCACGCCCGGGTCGCCGAGCAGCTTGACCAGGTTCGGCGCCTCGGTCGCATCCTGCGGGATCTGCACCACGTCGGCGCTGCCGTCGCCGGGCGACAGCTGCACCACGCAGAGCCGGTCGCGATGCGGGTTGAGCCCCATCGTTTCGGTGTCGATCGCCACTTCGCGGCCGTAGTTGGAAAGGTTGGGCAGGTCGCCGCGATGCACTCGGATGGCCATTGGACTGGTCCCGTTATCAAACTGCCCCTTCCTTGGCACAGAGCGGTGGCCAAGGAAAGGCATGGGGCAGGAGGGGAGCAAGAATTGCTGCCGGCACCCCATGCCGATATAAAGCTTTCTTTATATCGCTATTGCTTTCTCCCCATGGACCTGCGAAAAACAGCCTCGAAAGTGTCCGGAAATGTGTTCCGGCACGCGCACTCCCGCGTGCGCCCTCGCCACTTGCAAAGAGGTTTAACGTGGCCCGTTCTTCCTATCTGTTCACCTCGGAATCCGTTTCCGAGGGCCATCCCGACAAGGTCTGCGACCGGATTTCCGACGAGATCGTCGATCTGGTCTTCAAGGAGGCCAAGAAGGCCGGCATGGACCCGTCCCAGGTCCGCATTGCCTGCGAAACCCTGGCCACCACCAATCGTGTGGTGATTGCCGGCGAGGTGCGCGTTCCCGAAACGCTGCTCAAGCATGGCAAGGACGGCAAGGTGGTGCTCGACGCCTCCGGCGCCCCGGTCGTCAACCCGGCCAAGTTCAAGTCGGCCGCCCGCAAGGCCATCCGCGCCATCGGCTACGAACAGTCCGGCTTCCACTGGAAGACCTGCCGTATCGATGTGCTGCTGCATGGCCAGTCGGCCGACATCGCCCAGGGCGTGGATGAAAGTGGCAACAAGGATGTGGGCGCCGGCGACCAGGGCATCATGTTCGGCTATGCCAGCCGCGAAACCCCCGAATTGCTGCCCGCGCCGATCTACTACGCGCACAAGATTCTTTCCGACCTGACCGAGGCCCGCAAGGCCAATCACGGCCCGGCCGGCAAGCTCGGGCCCGATGCCAAGAGTCAAGTCACCGTCAAGTATGAGAATGGCAAGCCGGTCGGCGTCACCCAGATCGTGCTCTCCACCCAGCATCTGGACGAGACCCTGACCTCGGCCGATGTGCGCAAGATCGTCGAGCCGATCGTGCGCGAGGCCCTGCCCGAAGGCTGGATCAGCGACGAGACCGTCTGGCACGTCAATCCCACCGGCAAGTTCGTCGTCGGCGGCCCCGATGGCGATGCCGGCCTCACCGGCCGCAAGATCATCGTCGATACCTATGGCGGTGCGGCCCCCCATGGCGGCGGCGCCTTCTCCGGCAAGGACCCGACCAAGGTCGACCGCTCGGCCGCCTATGCGGCGCGCTATCTGGCCAAGAACGTCGTTGCTGCAGGCCTGGCCGACCGCGCCACCATCCAGCTGT
>CAMLKN010000254.1 GCA_946480655.1 uncultured Devosia sp.
GAGAAGGCCCTCCAACGCAGACGCAGCATCGGGGTAGAGCTTCTTGACCATCGCTATCTCCTCGAGTCCAATTCTTTTTGACGCGAGAGATTGATCACTTCCAATGATTTGTTTTTTTAATTAATCATCATCAATGCCTATAAATCGTATCAGCATGTACCATATTGAAACCCTGCTCTGGATCGAACGGCTCGGCACCTTTGCCGCTGCTGGCGAGCGGCTGAATACAACCCAGCCCACCATTTCGGCCCGGGTCCGCGAATTGGAGGCGCATTTAGGTGCGTCCCTTTTCCGTCGTGAGGGCAGAAGCATGACCTTGACACCGTCAGGTCGACAGCTTGTTCGCGATTGCCGAATGCTTTGGGGTGACATGCACACTGCCTTGCTGCGCTGCGGAGGTTATGGAGAAGCGAGCGGTGTTGTTCGCATCGGAACGGGCGAGATCGTTGCAGCAAGTTGCCTTCCCGCCTTTCTCTCCGCATTGAAGGCAGACATGCCTTTGGTCAGTCTTGAGCTTGAAATAGACCTTACTGCAAACCTCATTCAACAACTGCTCAAGGGTACGACCGATATCGCTTTTGCGGCCGGGCCGATCGCCCATCCGTCGCTGCAAGTATGCCCGATCGGAGCAGTGGAACTGGTCTGGCTCGCTAGCCCTGAAGTAGCTGCGTCCTTTTGTGCAGCTTCGCCAGATCGTCCCGTTCCCGTTTGGTCTCTGGCCAGCCATTCACCGATACATGGCCGCATGCGGGAGGCTATCGCGGCATCGCGCATCGAGCAGCAGTCGCTCAACCTTTGCAATAACGCCAGAATGATGGTTGACATTGCGAAGGCGGGTGGAGGTATCGGCATTTTTCCTGAACCGATGGTGTGCGCGGATATGACCCGAGGCGATCTTGTAGAACTGGACGGGATGCCAGCGCTCGCACCTGTGGAGTTCCACGTTGCTATGCGCTCCTCTGACCCTGAGCCCTTGACCACAAAGATTTTCGAACGAGCGAGCCAATTGCGCCTGGATCAACAAAGCAGGTGATCAGGGCGTGGCTGGTGTGCTAGCGCGCCATGGTGTCTAAGAGCCTGTCTTCTTCCGACGTGGATCGCGAGCGGCCGAACCGCCGCCGGGAAATACTGGAGATTGCCGCGCAGCTGTTCGCGCGCAAGGGCTACAGGGGCACGTCGATGCGGGAAATCGGCGAACAGGCGGGTGTTCTGGGCGGATCACTCTATCATCATATCAAATCGAAGGACGCGCTGTTCGTTGAACTGCATAATGGGGCATTAGACGCGGCTCAGGACAGGATCGCTGAGGCCGTTGGCGCACAACATGATCCCTGGACGAAACTTGAAGCAGCCTGCGGGGCCTTTCTCGAAATCCAATTGGCGCCTGATTCTTTGACGCTGCCAATGATGAATGACTTTCGCGAAGTGCCCGAGGTGGTTCGCGAACAGCTAATTGCTCGGCGCGACCGGTTCGAAAAACTGTTCCGGGATCTAGTGGAAGGATTGCCATTGCCATCAGGAATAGATCGATCAATCTATCGCAATCTATTGCTGTCGCAGCTGAACTCGGTTTCGGAGTGGTATCGTCGCGGCAGGTTGAATTCTGCCCAAATTGCTGCCCAGATCGTCACGATATTCCGCCACGCATAGCTGATGGCATCAAACAACGAACCTCGCATCGTTGACTGTAACAGATGTTTGGTATAGACACAGGTGAAATTCTGGGGGATTTCCGATGTACAGTTATATTCCGCCGATCGATGATTACCGCTTCCTCCTGAACATGCTCGACTTCGATGCGGAGATGGCCGGGATCGGCAAGGATGTGGATGCCGACCTCGCCGCAGCGGTGCTGGAGGAGGCTGGGCGCATGTGCGCCGACCGTCTGCATCCGCTAAACCGCGAGGGGGACGAGCAGGGCAGCAAGCTGGTCGACGGAACGGTCCAAACGCCGCGTGGATTTGCTGAAGCCTGGCGCGATTTCGCGCGGACCGGCTGGACCTCCCTGTCAGCGGCGCCCGAATATGGCGGGCAGGGTCTACCCTTCATCCTTCAGCTCTGGCTGGACGAGATGGTATCGGCCACTAACCTCTCTTTTGGACTGTTCCCCGGCCTGACACGCGGCGCGTGCGAGGCGATTATGGCGCATGCCTGCGATGAGCTCAAATCCACCTATCTGCCGCGGATGGTCAGCGGTGAATGGACGGGCGCGATGGCGCTAACCGAAAGCGGCGCGGGCACCGACCTCGCTCTACTCAAGACCAAGGCAGAACCGCTGGGTGACGGCAGCTATGCAGTAACGGGCACGAAGATGTTCATCTCTTCGGGCGACCATGATTTCGGCGGCAATATCGTTCATCTAGTCCTCGCCCGCTTGCCTGACGCACCGGAGGGCGTGAAGGGGATCAGTCTCTTCCTAGTGCCTAAATATTTGCCCGATGCCCACGGCGACTTCACGCGGCCGAACGGCCTGTCGGTCGGGGCGCTGGAAAAGAAGATGGGCATCCATGCCCAGCCGACCTGCGTCATGAACTATGACGGCGCGACCGGCTGGCTGGTCGGCGCGCATCATCGAGGTCTGGCCGCCATGTTCACGATGATGAATGCAGAACGTCTGATGGTCGGCATCCAGGGACTGGGCATCGCTGGGGGTGCCTATGGGCAGGCTGTCGCCTATGCCAAGGAACGCTTGCAGGGCCGCAGCGCCGATGGTGCGCGCGGGCCGGTACCGATCATCGAGCATGCCGATGTGCGGCGGATGCTGCTCAACATCCGTGCCTTTGTCGAAGCGGGGCGGGCGCTCGCCGGCTGGACGGCATTGCAGCTGGGCCGTGCTCATGCTCACCCGGACGCAACCGAGAGGGCCAAGGCCGATGCGCTGGTCGCTCTGCTGACCCCCGTGGTGAAGGCGGCCTTCACCGACTTTGGTTTCGAAAGCGCGGTGCAAGCGCAGCAGGTATTCGGCGGCCATGGCTACATTCGCGAATGGGGTATGGAGCAATATGTCCGCGATGCCCGCATCGCCCAAATCTATGAGGGCACCAACGGGGTGCAGGCGATGGATCTGGTCGGGCGCAAGCTGGCCTTGGCCGACGGGGCGGTGGTCGAGGGCCTTTTCGCCTCCATCGCCGCGGATCTGGAGACAGCGGGCGACCTCGTCATCGCGGACAGGACGCGTGAGGCGCTGTCGCTGCTGCGCGGGGTGACGGCCTCGCTGCGGGGAGCGGGACTAGATGCGGCAGGAGCGGCAGCGGTCGATTATCTGCGGTTGTTCGCACTGGTTGCCATGGGATGGATGTGGACCCGCATGGCTGCGGCCGCCACCGACGACAGCGCGTTGCATCAGGGCAAGCGCGCGGTCGCCAACTTCTATGCTTTGAGGGTGCTGCCACAGGCGCAGGGCCTGGCCGCGACTATTGCCGGCGGCGAAGCGCCGATCATGGCAATGGGCTCCGACGCCTTCTGATCGAAAGGGAGATCATGTCTGTCGAGATGAGCCGTGTCGGCGCGACCATGGTGCTGCGCCTCAACAACGGTCCGGTCAATGCTTTGTCGGTCGGCAACGGCTTTGTGGAGGAGATCGGCGCCGCGCTCCGCTTGGCAGCGAACGATCCGGCCTGCCGCGCGATCGTCTTGGCAGGCGCAGGGCGGCTGTTCTGCGGCGGCGCGGACATCAGCGACTTCGAAGGTGATCCCGGGCGGATTGGGGAACTGCGGGAAATGATCGCACTGGTCGAGGCCAGCCAGAAGCCGGTCATCATGGCGATCCATGGCATGGCGCTGGGCGGCGGGCTGGAACTCGCGATGGCCGGCCATTACCGCATCGCGCAGGCCGGAACGCGGCTGGGCCTGCCCGAAGTG
>CAMLKN010000255.1 GCA_946480655.1 uncultured Devosia sp.
AGCCAGCCACGACAAAACCTGACCAACAGCAAAATTGATGCCGCTGATCAGGCGGACCAGTAGAGCCAGAAATTGCATGGCGCCCCTCCCTTTCCCCAATGCGAGCGATAGCGCTGTTGCCGCGCCTTTGCTCCGTCGCGATTGAGCCCGATCCAGCCCTGTGGGTCAACTTGATAGTGGACGCGAGACGCTGGAAGGGGTGCATGCCTCTGGTGACAAATGATACGAAAGTGGTATGCACCCGCCAGACCAGCGCCTGGGGAGAAGAGCATGTTCGTGGTGGGTGGCGAGAGCCTGATTGACCTGGTTCCGGTTTCGGCGGCGCCGGGGGCGGAGCGGGTGGCCCTGGCCGGCGGTTCGCCGTTCAATTGCGCGATAGCCCTCAGCAAGCTGGGCAACCCGACCGGGTTCCTCTGCCCGATCAGCCAGGACCAATATGGCGACCTGCTGCTCAAGCCCCTGGCGGAAGCCGGGGTTGCGGTGCTGCTCAAGGATCGGGTGCCCGAGCCCACGACCAAGGCTATTGTTACCTTCAACGAGAAGATGCAGGCCTCCTATGTGTTCGAGCGCCATGCCGACCGGGCGTTCACGCGCGAGGGGCTGCTCAAGGCGCTGCCGGACCGGGTCGAGCTCTACCAGATCGGCGGGTTTTCCCCGATCCGGGCCGATGACGCGGCGATCTGGATGGATGTGGTGGATGAAGCGGCGGCGCGCGGCGCCACGATTTCCATCGACATCAATGTGCGCGACAAGCTGATCGACGACGAGGCGGGCTATCGCAGCCGGCTCAGCGCTTTTCTCGACAAGGCGCATCTGGTCAAGCTCTCGGAAGAGGATCACGACTGGCTCAAGCCCGGCATGAGCATCGAAGCGCATGCTGCCGAACTGCTGGCGCGTCCCAAATGCGAATTGGTGGTGGTGACGCTGGGGGAAGAGGGTTCGAAGGCTTTTTCCAGCACCGGCACGGCCGTGGCGCCGATCCACAAGCCGCCGGTTTTCGGCGATACGGTGGGTGCGGGCGACAGCCTGATGGCGGGGATTCTCACCTGGCTGGGCGAGGCTGGGGCGCTGAAGCCCGGTGGGTTGGCCGGACTGGATGCAAGCCAGCTCAAAACGATGCTGCGGTTCGGCGCGGTGGTGGCGGGCATCAATTGCGGGCGCAAGGGCTGCCAGCCCCCCAGTCGGGCGGAAGTGGATGCTGTCCTGGGCGCGTGACCATCACGCGCATTTGAGGCCGGGGGCGTAACTTTTCGGCCGCGGTTCCCGTATTGGTCCTGGAACCATTCGAGGGAGCCGCCTTGCTCGACTATGTCCTTGCCTATGCGGCGGGCCTGCTGACGCTGATCAATCCCTGCGTGCTGCCGCTGCTGCCACTGATCGGCGCAAGCGCCATTGCCCGGCATCGACTGGCGCCCTTGGCCATGGCCGGGGGCATGGCCGTAAGCTTCACCCTCGCCGGTCTGGGGGCCTTCGCGCTGACGCGGGCGCTCGGGCTGCCACAGGATGTGATTGCGCTCTGGGCCGGCTGGCTCATGCTCGGTTTCGGCCTCGTCGTGCTGACGCCGCCCTTGCAGGTGGAATTCTCCCGCCTGGCAGGAGCCACGGCGAGCGGCAGCACGCGGCTGCTCGGCCGGGTGGAGGGCAGGGGACTCGGTGGCGAGGCCGCGGCCGGGGCTCTGCTGGGCCTCGCCTGGTCCCCCTGTATCGGCCCCACGCTGGGCGGGGCCATCGGCCTTGCGGCGCAGGGCGAGAACCTGACTCATGCCGGGCTGATCATGGGGTTTTTCGCGCTGGGCGCGGCCAGTATCGTGCTGGCACTGGCCTATGGGACGCGGGCCGCGCTGTCGGGCCGGCGGGCCACGCTCATGCGGCTGGCGCCCCATGCCAAGACCGCGCTTGGCCTGGGACTGGTGCTTGTCGGCCTCGCCATCATCTTCCGCATTGACCGTCTGCTGGAGGCCTGGGCGCTGGGCGTCCTGCCGGCCTGGCTGGTCGACCTATCTGTAAGCATCTAGGAGACTGCACCATGCTGAACCGCCGTCAACTGCTCGCCGGAATGGCCGGCCTGTCGATCGCTTCGATCGCGGCAGGCCCCGCCGCTGGCCTGATGATCATTCCTTACACGGGGAGCGAGCTGGAAAGCCTGCAGGCCAGCGGGAAACCCTATGTGATCAATTTCCATGCGACCTGGTGCCCGACCTGCGCGGCCCAGCAGCGCGTGCTCGATGCCTTGCAGGGCGAGAGCGCGGCCTATGCCGCGATACCCATTCTCAGAGTGGATTGGGACACCTATGGCGATAGCGACCTTGCCCGCCAGCTTGCCATTCCGCGCCGCTCGACCCTGGTGCTGATGCGCGGCACGACCGAGCTCGGGCGCCTGGTGGCCGAGACGCGCAAGGAGCGCATCGCAGCACTGCTCGATCTCGCCAGCTCTTGATCGCTGGGCCGATTGCGCCCGCAGGACGGTTCTGGTCTGATCACGCCGTTTTGCTTCAGCGGGGACGAGCATGAAGAAGCGGTGGTGGGCAGTCATCTTTGTCGCGGTGGTCGGGGCAGGCACGGGGGCCTTCCTGCTCAAGCCGGTGGCGGGGCCGCCCCGCGCGCTCGATCTGGTGGGCGATGTGGCGCGGGGGGACTATCTCATCCGCCTCGGCGGGTGCGTGGCCTGCCATACCGATGCCGAGAATGGGCGGGCCTACCTCTCGGGCGGGGCGGGGCTGGTGACGCCCTTCGGGACCTTCGTTCCGCCCAATATCACCTCGGACCCGGAGGCCGGGATCGGGGACTGGACGCTGGCCCAGTTCGCCGATGCCATGAGCAATGGCATGGGGCCGCAGGGCCATCTCTATCCCGCCTTTCCCTATGAAAACTACACTTTGATGAGCGACCAGGAGATTGCCGATCTCTATGCGGCGCTGATGGCGACCGAGC
Organism: uncultured Devosia sp.; assembly: GCA_946480655.1. The sequence goes on from CAMLKN010000255.1 coordinate 2,932, forward strand.
CGGTGGCCGAACCGGCGCCCGAGAGCCAGATCCCCTTCCCCTTCAATATCCGCCTCGCCATGGCCGGCTGGCAGAACCTGTTCTTCGCGCCCAACCGCTTCACGCCGGAAGAGGGGCAATCGGAAGAGTATAACCGGGGCAAGTATCTCGCCTTCGGGCCGGCCCATTGCGTGGCCTGCCACACGCCGCGCAATGCCTTGGGCGCGCTCGAATGGGACAAGGCGTTGACCGGTTCGCCCGGTGGCACGGGCGGGCGGGCACCGGCCATTACCGCGGCGGCGCTGGCGGAAGCGGGCTATGACCAGACGACGCTTGTCGATGCGCTCAAGACCGGCTTCACGCCCGGCTTCGATGTGCTGGGCGGGGCCATGGGCGAGGTCATTGCCGACTCGACGTCGCACTGGACGGATGAGGATCTCAATGCGCTGGCGACGTATCTCCTGACGGAGTGATCAGGCCCCCGCCCGGATGGCCAAGGCTTCCCCCAGGGTCATCTCGGTATGGGTTTCCCAGCTTTCGCTGGGCTCGGGAAAATCGGTGCGGAAATGGCCGCCGCGGCTTTCGGTGCGCTTGAGGGCAGCGGCGGCGACCAGCGTGGCCGAGGTGGTCATGTTGAGATAGGCGCTGGTGACCTGCTCGGCCGTCGCCTCCAGATGGGCAATCTGGCGCAGGGCGGACTTGAGGCCTTCGGCATTGCGCTCGACCCCGACGAGGTCGGTCATGACGCGCCGGAGGTCCTGGACGGCAACGGTATTGCGCAGCACTTCCTCGGCGCGATTGCCCTCGGCCTCGTTCCATTCGATGCCCTTGAAGGGGGAGAGGTCGCGCGCCGGCTCGAGCCCACCAATGTCCTCGGCAATGCGGGCGCCATAGACGACTGCTTCCAGAAGCGAATTGGAGGCGAGGCGATTGGCGCCGTGGAG
>CAMLKN010000256.1 GCA_946480655.1 uncultured Devosia sp.
TTCACCACGCTCGACCTGGCCATGTTCTATGTCTTCTTCGAAGGCACGCTGCTGCCGATGTTCCTCATCATCGGCATCTGGGGCGGCTCCGCCCGCATCCAGGCCAGCTACAAGTTCTTCTTCTACACCTTCATCGGCTCGGTGCTGATGCTGCTGGCCATGATGGCCATGTACTGGGATGCCGGCACCACCGACATCATCCGCCTGCTCGGCCATGATTTCCCGGTCGGCATGCAGACCTGGCTGTGGCTGGCCTTCTTCGCCTCGCTGGCGGTGAAAATGCCGATGTGGCCGTTCCACCGCTGGCTGCCGGAGGCCCACGTGCAGGCTCCCACGGCCGGTTCGGTCATCCTGGCCGCGATCCTTCTGAAGCTCGGCGGCTATGGCTTCCTGCGCTTCAGCCTGCCAATGTTCCCGGAAGCTTCGGCGCAGTTTGCCAACTTCGTCTTCGTGCTGTCGGTCGCCGCCATCATCCTGACCTCGCTGGTCGCTTTGGTGCAGACCGACATCAAGAAGCTGATCGCCTATTCGTCCGTCGCTCACATGGGCTTCGTGACCATGGGCATCTTCGCGGGCAATGCGCTGGGCATCCAGGGCGCCATGTTCCAGATGATCAGCCACGGCATCGTCTCGGGCGCGCTCTTCCTCTGCGTCGGCGTCATCTATGACCGCATGCATACGCGCGAGATCTATGCCTATGGTGGCCTCGTCGAGCGCATGCCGCGCTATGCCTTCGCCTTCATGGTCTTCACCATGGCCAATGTCGGCCTGCCGGGCACGTCGGGTTTCGTGGGCGAGTTCCTCACCATGATCGGCGTCTTCCAGGTCAATACCTGGGTGGCCTTCGGCGCCGCCTTCGGCGTGATCTTCTCGGCCGGCTATGCCCTCTGGCTCTACCGCCGCGTGATCTTCGGCGCACTGACGAAGGACAGTCTGAAGGGCATCCTCGACCTCAACCTGCGCGAGAAAGTGGTACTCTATCCGCTCGTCGTGCTGACCGTGGTCTTCGGCTTCTATCCCGCCCCGATCCTCGATACGACGGCTGCCGCCGTCGACAATCTGGTCGCGCACTATTCCGAGACCCTTGGCCGGAACCCGGCCGTGGATCTTGCCGATGAACGCGCCCCCCTCGAATATGTCGCGCCTGCCGAAGGCGCGGAACAGCCGGCCGCAGAAGAGCACGCGGCCGAGCCTGCTGCGCATTAGGAGCCTCAAGTGAACTCTGACGTTACCGATTTCGCGAGCCTGGCTCCCGCCTATCCGGAAATCCTGATGGCGCTGGGCGTACTCGTCCTCTTGGTCCTCGGCGTGGTGATCAACAAGGAACGTTCCGTCCTGATCACGTGGCTTTCGGTTGGCCTGCTGGTCGCCTCGGGCCTTGTCGTGCTGCTGCAGCCGGCTGATGGCGTGGTCTTCAATGGCCTCTTCATCGCCGACAGCTTTGGCCGCTTCATGAAGATGCTGGTCATCGGCGGCGCCGGCCTGGCGCTGATCCTCAGCCTCTCCAATGCCGAGGAAAACGGCGTCCACAAATACGAGTATTCCATCCTGGCGCTGCTCGCGACGCTGGGCATGATGGTCATGGTTTCGGCCAATGACCTGATGAGCCTCTATGTCGGCCTCGAACTGCAGTCGCTCTCGCTCTACGTCATGGCCGCCATCAAGCGCGATGACGCACGGGCGTCGGAAGCGGGCCTGAAATACTTCGTGCTGGGCGCCCTGTCCTCGGGCCTGCTGCTCTATGGCGCTTCGCTCATCTACGGCTTCACCGGCCATACCAATCTGCAGGACATCGTCGTTGCCATCGCCAATGAGGGCCGCTCCATTGGCCTGATCTTCGGCGTGGTCTTCCTGCTTGCGGGTGTCGCCTTCAAGATCTCCGCCGTGCCGTTCCACATGTGGACGCCCGACGTCTATGAAGGCGCGCCGACCCCGGTCACCGCCTTCTTCGCCATGGCCCCCAAGGTTGCGGCGATGACGCTGATGATCCGCCTGGTCATGGACACCTTTGCGCCCATCACCAGCGACTGGCAGCAGATCGTCATCTTCCTGTCCATCGCCTCTATGGTGCTGGCAGCTTTCGCCGCCATCGGCCAGCGTTCTCTCAAGCGACTCATCGCCTATTCGTCGATCGGCCATGTCGGCTTCGCCCTGGTCGGCCTCTCCTCGGGCACGCAGGTGGGTGTCGAAGGCGTTGCCATCTACATGGCCATCTATGTGGCCATGACCGTCGGCATCTTCGCCTGCCTGCTCTCGTTCCGCACGGAAGCCGGCTATGTCGAGACCGTGGATGACCTGGCCGGTGCGGCCCAGAGCCGCCCCTTCGTGGCAGCCGTCATGGCCATCCTGATGTTCTCGCTCATCGGCTTGCCGCCGCTGGCCGGGTTCTTCGCCAAGTGGCACGTCTTCCTCGCGGCCATCGAGGCAAACCTCTACGTGCTCTCGGTGATCGGCGTGCTGGCCTCCGCGGTTAGCGCCTTCTACTACCTGCGCGTGGTCAAGGTGATGTTCTTCGACGAGCCCAAGGCGAGCTTCGCTGCGGTTCCGGGCGAGCTCAACATCATCATGGGTGTCAGCGGTTTCCTCGTCGTCACCTACTACTTCACGGTCGGCAGCCCGCTCGCCTCCTGGGCTCAGACTGCCGCAGGAAGCCTGTTCTAGGTGGCACAGTTTGCCCTAGGGTCGAAGGCCCGCGACGCCGGTTACCGGCTTGCGGGCTTTGACACCATCGGCTCGACCAATAGCGAGGCGCTCGCCGCCGCTGCAGCGGGCGATCCTGGCGGCATCTGGTTTGCCGCCCTGCAGCAGACGGCCGGACGCGGACGGCGGGGCAGGGAGTGGCACAGTCCTCCCGGCAACCTCGCGGCCAGCTTGCTGATCGTGCCCGAGGCTTCGCCAGAAACCATTGCCACGCTGGGCTTCGTGGCCGGCGTAGCCCTCAATGCTGCCCTGTCCGCGATCCTGCCCAAGGGCATGGTTCGCGTCGGCATCGATGGGGCAGACGGCGCCGACGGCCGGTCCCGCATCGCGCTCAAATGGCCCAATGATGTCCTGGCGGACGGCGCAAAGCTTGCGGGCATCCTGCTCGAAGCGGCCAAGACGCCCAGCGGCCGTCACGGCATCATCGTCGGCATCGGCGTCAATGTTGTTGCGGCGCCCGAGGGCGTGCCCTATCCGGCAACCTCATTGAAGGCCCTCGGCGTCGAGCGGACGGCGGAAGACGTGTTCGAAGCGCTGTCCGATGCCTGGGTCGTAGCCTTCGGTCTCTGGAATGACGGCTACGGCGTTGCGGCCATCCTCGACCGCTGGCGCGGCTCTGCTGCTGGCATCGGCGCGCCAGTGGCCATTACCCAGGACGGCGTCGTGCGCCGGGGCATTTTTGAAACCATCGATTCTGCCGGTCGATTGATCATCCGCGACGACGATGGCGCGCGGCATCCGATCACCGCAGGCGATGTGCATTTTGGGGCAACGGCCAGCGCCCGAAGCTGACCACAACTCAAGGGCAGGCGACCGGCGACCTGAGATCGCCCGGCGTCCGCCCAGATAAAGGAATAAGAAAACCCATGGCTAAGAACCAAAGGGATGAACTCGTCTTCGTGCCGCTTGGCGGCGTCGGCGAGATTGGCATGAACATGGCCGCCTATGGCTTCGGTCCCGCGCACAAGCGCAAGTGGATCGTGGTCGATTGCGGTGTCAGCTTCGGCGGTCCGGACCTGCCGGGCATCGAGCTGATCATGGCCAATCCCGAATTTCTCGAAGAGAATGCCGACGACGTTCTTGCCCTGATCCTCACGCACAGCCACGAAGACCACTACGGCGCCGTGCTCGACCTCT
>CAMLKN010000257.1 GCA_946480655.1 uncultured Devosia sp.
CCGTCGCGATCAATTGCGCGGCCGCGTCACCCCGCCCCCTTGCCTTCGCGCCTGCCAATCGCGATATTGCCCCAAGCTTGGGTTGTAGAGGAGACCGCGATGTCCGCCGTTCGCCTTGCCGTCACCGTTGTCAGCACAGCGATTGCCGTGAGCCGCCATCCGGTGGTGCGGGCTGGCGTACAGGCCGTGGTCAACAACCCCAAGGCGCGCGAGACGGCGATCGAGACCACCCGGAACGTCGCCTACAATGCGGGCGTCATTGCCCGTCACCTGCTGGGCCGCAACAAGTCCTGATTTCTCCACCTTCCAACTGACAAGGCCATCGATGTCGCTCGACCTGAAGTCGCTCGTCCGCACGATCCCGGATTACCCCAAGAAGGGCATCCTGTTCCGGGATATCACCACGCTGATCGAGCATCCCGAAGGGTTCCGCGAGAGCGTCGAGCGCATTGCCTCCGGCTATCGTGGCCATGGGATCACCCATGTCGCAGGCATCGAGGCGCGGGGCTTCATCTTCGGCGCCGGCGTGGCCATTGCGCTGGGCGCGGGCTTCGTGCCGATCCGCAAGAAGGGCAAGCTGCCGGGCGAGACCATCGGGCAGAACTATGCGCTCGAATATGGCGTCGATACGATCGAGATTCACGCCGACGTGGTCAATGGCGGCCACAAGGTGCTGCTGGTCGATGACCTGATCGCGACCGGCGGCACGGCCATCGCCGCCATCGGCCTGCTGCGCCGCACAGGCGCTGTCTGCGACGACGCGGCCTTCGTCATTGACCTGCCCGATATTGGCGGGGCCGACAAGCTCAAGGCCGAAGGTGTCACTGTCACATCACTCATGGCCTTCGACGGGCATTGATCGCCGCTCGCGGGGGGCGCAGGCGGCCTGCGCGCCCGCGTGGCGCGGCTGCTGGCCGGCGCGGTGCGGCCGGGCCTACCAGCTATTGCGCCCGTCCAGCCTGGCCACCTCGATCCTGGACCAGTCGAGATCATCTACCAGTTTCAGGTTGACCGCTTGCTTGCGCAAGGTGGGAATGGCGTTGGGATCGTCCCCCTTGGGCGTGCCGTCGTCATTGTAGAGGCTGGACCAGTCGGGGGATTCGCCCCAGGTCTGCATGCCACAGTTGCCGCAGAAATAGTGCTGGTGCATGTCCGGGTTGGTTGAATACATCCGCTCGCCTTGGCGGGAGAGGAACGTCATCTCGCCGGGCGCGTAGTAGGCCCAGACGGCGCCGGTGCGCGCACAGTAGGAGCAGTTGCACTCGGACCCGTGCGTGGGGTGCTCGGGCAGGGCGATACGAACGGCGCCGCAGTGGCATGAGGCAGTCAGGGTCATGGCGTGCTCCTTCTGGCTGGTGCGGGGCAGACTGGAGCAGCCCAATGACAGACCCTGTCAGCACGCCTCAGGCGGCTCGTACGACGTTTTCCTCCATCGCACCCCGGTCGCTGTCGACCAATACAAACTGATTGCCCTCCGGGTCACGCATGACCGTGTAGGTGGGCAGCACGCGCTCCACAGTAGCGCCAGCCTCCTTGAGCCGCTCCACTTCGCTGGAGCGGTCCCTCACCTGTACGTCGAAATGCACGCGATTGTTGTCGGGGCGCTGGCCATCCACGTTCTGGAAGCAGATAGAGGGGCCCGGTCCGTCGATCATCACGGTGGTCGGAACGTCTGGGTCGAGGCCAAGGGCCGCACTGATGGCGGCATCGGTCGGGTCGGACCTGCGCACCGCATAGCCCTCGAGCATTTCGGCCCAGAATGCGGCCAGGGCCGCAGGCTCGACACAGTCAAAGACGATTTCGTGGATGGCACCCATTTGCCTGTCTCCTTGTCGTTTGACAATTCGTTAACGGGCAATTGCGGCAAGACTGGTGCGGGGTCCGGCAGGCCTGCCGGACCCCGTTCCTCCTAGCGCCGTCCGGGGGGTTCGATGAGCGCTGAAAGCGGCGGCAAACCGGCCAAAGGCGGCTTTATCCGGGGCTTTGCCGCCCCCCTGGCCGGCGCGGGTGGCGGCGCGCCATGACGCGGCACATTGCGGGTGTGCTTGACGGGCGCGGGGCGCTGGAACTGATTTTTGGGCATGATTGTGACCTTTCCCGCCCGGCCGGTGGCGCGGGCTGGCTGAAGCAAAACGGTGCGCGGCAGGCCGCGCGGTGAAGCGATTGGGAAGGGACGCCAGGGATGCGCGGAAGGGGAGGGGGCGGCTTACGAAGCCAAATATGCACCAATGCTGCCAACCTCGTCCAACAACGCAGCCAGGCCTGTCGGTTCACGCATGCTGCGTGAGGCGAAAGGGTGCTGGGCGTCCGGGACGGGTTTTCAGATCATTTGGGTGCGAGACCTCATCAAGGAATGGCCGCAGGATAAACAAGCAAAAGGGCCGGCGTCAACCGCCGGCCCTTTCAGGAGATTTTGCCTTTGCGAAGCCGTTACGGCTCCAGCCGGCCCGTGCTAGGCTCTTCTTCGGCGCTGATATTGGGCTCGTTGCGGGTCTTCCAAAGGGAGTAGAACACGCCGCCGGCCAGGATCGCGATGGTCACGCTGAGCGAGAACAGCGTGTCGATCTTGATGCCCAGGGGCACGAGGAAAATCTTGATGCCAATCAGCACCAGGATGATCGCCAGCGAGATCTGCAGGTAGCGGAAGCGGTTCATGGCCGCCGCAAGGGCAAAGTAAAGCGCCCGCAGGCCCAGAATGGCGAAGATGTTCGACGTGTAGACGATGAACGTATCCTGCGTCACTGCGAAGACCGCCGGCACCGAGTCCACGGCAAAGATCAGGTCGACGAATTCGACCATGATCAGTGCCACGGCCAGCGGAGTCAGCCAGGTGACGATCTTGCCGGTCCTGGGATCGGGCTCCTTGACCGCAAAGTGGCGGCCGCGCAGTTCATTGGTGATGCGGAAGCGCTTGCGCAGGAACTTCAGCACCGGATTGGCCTCGATATCAGGCTCCTCGTCCTGATGGGAGAACATGCGGATGCCGGTAAAGACCAGGAAGGCGCCGAAGAGGAAGAGGATCCAGCTGAACTGGTAGACCAGCGCCGCGCCCACGCCGATGAGGATGGCACGGAACAGGATAACGCCGATAATGCCCCAGAACAGCACGCGGTGCTGGTAGAGCCGGGGGATGCCTAGGAAGCCGAATATCGTAGCGATGACGAACATGTTGTCCATGGCCAGGGACTGTTCGATCAGGTAGCCGGTATAGAATTCGAGGCCGGATTGCGCCCCGCGGCTGAACCAGACCCAGGCGCCGAAGCCCAGGGCTATGAGGACGTAGAAGCCGTAGAGCAGCAGGCTCTCCTTGGCTTCGATCTCGTGCTCATCGCGGTGGAGGATGCCGAGGTCGAAAACAAGCAGGCCAATGACGATCGCGATGAACGCGACCCAGAAATAGGTTGGTGTACCAAGAAAATCGCCCGAAAGGGCGGCAACAAGCGATTCCATCGCCGGACCTTCTCCATGTAACTAGGTGGAGCAGTTCCGACATCGCCATAGCTAGGGGCTATGACCAGAGGGGCCCGGCACTGCCCGCCTTAAATGCGCCAAAGATCGGAAAAGTTCAACCCCTGCTTTGGGCGGGGTCGGGCTGCGCTGTGGGCCGTTGCAGGGCAATCAGATCTATGGTCAGCATGGCGCATGATGCGCCGCCTTGTCACTTTTCTCGCCCTTTCTTGCGCCACTCCGGCGCTCGCCTGCAATCCGGACCTGATCGGACGGCTCGATCTGCCGGTGCGCGACGACGGCGATGTCCGCCTGGACGTTGCCGAAATCCTGTCGACCGAGGGTGGGGAGTGGAAGATATGGCTGGGGCCGAACGGCGAGG
>CAMLKN010000258.1 GCA_946480655.1 uncultured Devosia sp.
CCATCCCGGCCCGCAGCGACCTCGACATGACCAGCCTTGATGCCTGCGCGCAGGCGACGGCAGCCGACTTCGTGGCCGCTGATAGCGGCGGCACCGCCGTACCGACATTCGCAGGTACCCATGCGGCTCCGGCCAATGTCGTGGGCGCTGCAACCGACGCCATCACGGAATTCTTCAATTCCGACCTGTCGCCGGAAGATGGTGCGGCCTTGCTTGCCGACGCTGTGCTCTCCGCGCTCTGACCAACCACCGTGCGGCCCGGAACAATTCGGGCCGCATATTTCGGTCCGCCATTCCGGATCAGACCACGAGAACCTATCATGCTGAAGCACTGCGTCTTTCTCAATCTCAAATCATCCCTCGAAACGGAAGCCGTCAGGGAGGCCATGATGCTTCTGTCGGGTCTCGTTGGCGAAGTGGCTGGCATGATCGACTTTGTCGAAGGCCCAAACCGGGACTTCGAGCAGCGTTCGGAAGGCTATGGACACGGCTTTATCGTGACCTTTGCGGACCGCGCCGCGCATTTGGCTTACGAAAGGCACCCTGACCATGTTCGGGCGGGCGGTATACTGGTTGACGCCTGCCAGGGCGGCATAGAAGGCATATTCGTTGCTGACCTGGAGACAAGATAACCGCCTTCGGATCGGCCTTCTAACTTCCGGCTGACCTTCACCAGAGCGTCATCCGAATGGACAATGACGGAGCCATTGCACGCCGTTCAATGTTGTGCTTAGTTTCGTATTGCATTCGTATGCAAAATGACTATGCATACGTATGCATAAGGTTGGAACGTCGAATGTTGTACGCCGGTTGTCCGCCGGCCCGTGCAACGAGGGTGGGTACTGAGTGCCCAAGTCAGGAGAAACCAAATGAAACCCATTCTGTCGCTCGCCGTATCGGCGATTGCACTGGCCCTCGGGACGGGTGCTGCTTTTGCCGATTGCGGAATCGAGGGCGGTTCAGTGCGCATTCTGAGCAATGACTTCGAAGCGCTGCGCACTATCAATGCCACAGCGCAGGAATGCGCAACCGACGCGGTGACAGTGACCGCCAACGCAACGGCCGAGCACAAGGAAATCCAGGTCCCGGCGCTGACCATCAATCCGGCTGAATATACGGTCGCGGTCGTGGCGAACAATTCCATCGTGCCGCTGCTCAACGATGACCTGATCCGGCCGCTCGATGACCTTGTTGCCCAATATGGGCAGGACCTGCAGCCCAGCCAGCTGGTCAAGATCGACGGCAAGATCATGGCCATCGCCTTCATGGGCAATGGCCAGCATATGTTCTACCGCAAGGATATCCTCGAACAGGCCGGCGTCGAGCCGCCGACCAGCTATGACGAAGTGCTCGCCGCCGCGGCCAAGATCAAGGAAGCGGGCCTGATGGACTATCCGCTGGCCGCCTCGGTCAAGCCCGGCTGGGACCTGGCAGCGGAATTCGTCAACTCCTATCTCGGCACCGGAGCTGAATTCTTTGCCCCCGGAAGCGCCGAACTCACCATCGACAACGAGCAAGGCCGCGAAGTGCTGCGCGTCATGCGCGAGATGACGGCCTTCATGGACCCGGACTATCTGACCTTCGATGCGACGGAGATCCAGAAGGAGTACGAGGCCGGCAACGTCGCCATCATGAACGAGTGGGGCTCCCTGGCGGGCGCCATCCTGGATGCTGAAGGCGCCGTTGACGGGGTGGTTGAGAACACCGTGCTGGCCGCGGCCCCGACCATCGGCGGTGGCACGGTTCCGGCTGCGGCCCTGTGGTGGGACGGCTTCACCATTGCCAAGAACATTTCCGACGAGGACGCAGCCGCCTCCTTCCAGGCCATGGTGCATGGCATCAGCCCCGATATGATGATGGCCAATAAGGATGTCGCCACCTGGCTGATCGCCGGCTACGAGCCTGGTCCGGCAGCCGTCGGCGTTATCGCCAATGCCAATGGCGGTGCGCGCGCCTATCCGATGCAGCCCTATATGGGCCTGCTGCACACGGCGCTTTCGACCGAACTGGCCGAGTTCGTTGCCGGATCGGAAGATGCCGACCAGGCACTGGCCGACGTCAAGGCCGCCTATGATACGGCCGCTCGCGAGGCCGGCTTCCTGCAGTAGTCCTCCCTCGAACGTGCTGCGCCTCCTCCCGCAAGCGGGGGGAGGCAACAGGACCGGCCGTCGATACCGTGACCCGGTGGTCCATATTGGCTTTGCGTAGGGCGCCTTGCCACATCATCATGACTTCTGGCTGCTCCGGCGCTTTGAGAGAGGCAGGCAATGCCGAACAAGACATTCTTTGCTTTCATCCTGCCTTCGCTGATCGCCATGGTGCTGTTCATCGCGCTGCCGATCGTCTCGGTGGTCGTGCAGTCCCTCTATGTGAGCCACGAACAGGTCATGGTCGAGGTCGAAAACTGCCAGCCCTTCGGCGGCTGTTCGAAGGAGCTGCGCGTCGATGCGGCAGCCACCGCGACGCTGCGCGAAGAACAGCCGCTGGGCCGGTTCAATGGTCTGGGGACCTATGTGAACCGGGCGCATCTGGCCACGGCGGAACTGGGTGCGATACTCTCCAGCGACAGCGACCTCGGTACGAAATGGGTGCAGGTCCTCAACCTGCCCTTCTACAAGGCGCTGATCTTTACCCTTGTCTATTGTTTCGTCGTGACCCCGCTGGCCATGGCCCTAGGCTTTGCCATCGCGCTTGCCGTCAATGCCCTGCCCAAGGTCACCAAGGGTCCGATCATCTTCTTCTCGCTGCTGCCCATGATCATCACGCCGCTGATCGGCTCGTTGATCCTCTATTGGATGCTGAGCCCCAATGGCATTCTCGGCGCGACTATCCAGCATATCTTCAACGATCCGACCCTGTCGCTGCGTGCCTCCCCGGCGCTGACCTGGGGCGCCCTGCTGACCTATGGCGTCTGGACCAATGCGCCATTCTCCTTTGTGGTCTTCTATGCGGGCCTGCAAACCGTGCCCGGCGACACGCTGGAATCGGCAATGATCGATGGCGCCTCCCGCTGGGAGCGTATCCGCTACGTCATCATTCCCCATCTGGCGCCACTGGCGACCTTCGTTGCGCTGGTGCAGCTCATGGACAATTTCCGCGTCTTCGAGCCGATCGTTGGCTTCTCGGCGGAGGCCAATGCCACCTCGCTGAGCTGGCTCATCTACAATGACCTCACGGGCGACTCCCAGCAGTTCGGCTCGGCCGGCGCCACCTCGGTGCTGACCATTATTGGGGTCGTCATCCTGCTCTCGCCGGTCCTGGTGCGCACCTGGCGCGAATTCAAGCACAAGGCGGTGTGATCATGTCCGAAGCAATGGCGCACAAGCGCCCGGCTCTGCTCAATACCCTCATCTACGGCTTCATCGTCCTATGGGTGATCCTGGCCGCAGTGCCCTTCCTCTGGACCGTCTGGGGCTCGTTCAAGGTCGAGGCCGATTTCTTCTCCCGCGAAAGCTGGTGGAACGCCATTCTCGGCCCGGCCACAATTCGTGAGACCGGCGCCGCGTTCACGGGGGACGGCTACTATGGTGCCTGGATTACCCGCGATTTCTGGAAGGCGGCATTCAACACGATCATTGTCACCATCTGCGTGACCACGATCTCGCTGACCCTTGGCACGCTCGGCGGCTATGCACTGGCCCGCTCAGGCAAGAACTATGCGTTCTGGATCCTGATTGCGGCGCTGGTCTTTCGCGCCATGCCGCATATCACTCTGGTTTCGGGCTATCTTCTGCCCTTCTTCCAGCTCAACATCTGGGGCGTGCTGCCCACCTCGATCATCGTGCTCGTGGCCATCAACCAGCCCT
>CAMLKN010000259.1 GCA_946480655.1 uncultured Devosia sp.
CACCCAATTCCAGGCACGCCTCCATGCGGAAGGGATCGAGATCCGCTGGCCGGACGTGCGGGGCTACTAACCAGATCAAACAGGAGGAAACAGCATGAAATTGTCTCTCAAAAGTTCGGCCGCCGGCCTCGGCATCGTGCTCGGCCTTGCCGCGTCAGGCACGGCGTGGGCCCAGGATGCGGTCAACCTGCGCATGACCATATGGAGCGCCAACGAGGCACATCTGGCCATGTTCAACGAGATCGCCGAGGGCTTCAAGGCGACGCATCCCAATGTCAACGTGACCTTCGAGCCCCTGCCCTTCGACAACTATACCACGACGCTGACCACCCAGATCGCCGGCGGCAACCCGCCTGACCTGGCCTGGATCCTCGAAACCACGGCCGCCGACTTCGTCAATTCGGGTGCACTTGCCCCCCTCAAAGAGGCCTTCGGGGCCATCGAAGGCTATGACCTGTGGGACCTGTCGATCCCGGCCACCGAGTTGTGGACCCGTGACGGCGCACTCTATGCCTATCCGTTCTCGACCTCGCCTTTCGCGATGTTCGTCAACAATGACCTGATCACAGCAGCCGGCGCCAAGACCCCGGCCGAGATGATCGCGGCAGGCGAATGGACCTGGGACAATGCCTTTGCCACCGCCAAGGCCGTGGCTGATGCCGGCGAGGCTGATGGACTGGTGGTTCGTGACTTCAACTTCCAGAATTGGCAGAACCTGGCCTCGATCTGGCGGGGCTGGGGCGCCGATCCCTGGAGCGCCGATGGCAAGACCTGCGCCTTTGCCGACCAGCCCATGGTCGACGCGATGACCGAAATTCACAATGCCATCTTCGTCGATGGCGGCATGCCGGGCCCGGGCGAGACCGTGGACTTCTTTGCCGGTGATGCGGCCATGACCATCACCCAGATTTCGCGCGCCTCGCTGCTGCCCAAGGAAGACCCGTTCGCCTGGGATCTGGTGCCGCTGCCGGCAGGTCCGGCCGGTGAGTACTATGTCATCGGCCAGGCCGGCGTCGGCGTCTTCGACAAGAGCGCCAACAAGGACGTTGCTGTGGAATTCCTCGGCTACATGACCAATCCGGAAAACAGCCAGAAGCTGGCCCAGTTCTTCCCGCCGGCTCGCGAGAGCCTGCTCAATGCCGAAACGCTGGGCTCGACCAATCCCCTGCTCTCGCCCGAGCAGATCCAGACCGTCGTGATCGATGGTATCTCGCGCGGCGTCGTGCTGCCGGGTCATACCAACTTCGCCCAGATCCAGCAGACCATCCGCTCGGGCCTGGACGCTCTCTGGGTGCCGGAAGCCGACGTGGCCGCCGTGCTCGGAAACGTTTGTTCCAGCGTCAGCCCGCTTTTGGCGCGCTAAGCCAATAGTATGGCCGTGTCGGACCATCTGACACGGCCCCCAACACTGTGCCGCCCTCGGGCTTGACCCGAGGGCCACTCACCCAGTCCACTGCCGATCTGGCAGATACTCGGGTCAAGCCCGAGGACGGAATGGCGGATTGGACAATCGAGTGACCCATTACCGGCCCAGTTCGTCTGTCCGGCTCAGGGGCCACGGCGACCAAGGAACCAAGTCTATGAGCGCTCCGGCCTCACCAAACCACAAGCCCCCCTTCTGGACCATCGCCCGGCGCGATGCAGCCGCGGGCTACGTGTTCATCGCGCCGCAACTGATCGGCATTATCACCTTCGTGCTCGTGCCCCTGGGCCTGGTATTCTGGTACTCGCTGCACGAATGGAACGTGCTGGCCTCGAGCTTCAACTTCGTCGGTGCAGCCAACTACCAGATGCTGCTGGCCGATCCCAACCTGCCGTCGGTGCTGATGGCTTCGGCCATCTTCTCGGCCGGTCTGGTCGTCCTCAACATGTCGCTGGCCTTGCTGCTGGCCGTGCTGCTCGACCAGAAGCTCAAGGGCATGGTCGTGTTCCGCACGCTGTTCTTTTCGCCGGTCGTGGTGTCGCTGGTGGCCTGGACCATCGTCTGGAGCTTCCTGCTGCAGGCCAATGGCGGCATCAACGGCATGCTGGCCCTCGTCGGCATCGAAGGTCCCAACTGGCTCCGCACCCCCACGACCGCGATGATCTCGGTGATCGTCGTGCAGGTGTTCAAGAATGTCGGGCTCAACATGGTGCTGTTCCTGGCGGCCCTGCAGGGCGTGCCCAAGGAGCTCTATGAGGCCGCCCGCGTCGATGGCGCCGGGCGCTTCAAGCAGTTCCGGCGCATCACCCTGCCGATGATCTCGCCCACTATCCTGCTCACCTCGATCATCACCATCGTGGGGTCGCTGCAGGTCTTCGCGCAGATCGCCGTACTGACCCAGGGCGGGCCGGGCATGACCACAACCGTACTGGTCTACTATCTCTACCAGCAGGCCTTCCAGTTCCACTTCTTCGGCTACGGTTCGACCCTGTCGATCCTGCTCTTTGTCATCGTCGCGGTGCTCACTTTCGCCCAGTGGCAGCTGCGCAAGCGGATCGTCTTCTATGAAAACTGATCTCAGCCCCCGCATGAAGGTTGGCCTTTATGGCCTGATGTGCGTGCTGCTCATCCCCTTCGTCTTTCCCACTTGGTGGATGATCACATCGTCGGTCAAACCGATCAGCGACATCTTCGCCTTTCCGCCCGACGTCTGGCCGCGCCGGTTCGACTGGTCAACCTATGCGCAGGTCTTCGAGCTCCAGCCCTTCGCCCGGCAATACTGGAACTCGGCCTATATCGCCGCCATCGTGACGGTGGGGACGATGATCATATCGTCAATGGCCGGTTACGCTTTCGCGCGGATCAAGTTCCCGTTCAGCAATGCCATTTTCATGGTCGTGCTGCTGGGCCTGCTGATCCCGTCCGAAGTCACCATCGTGCCGCTGTTCCAGATGTTCCTGGGCTGGGGGATGATCAATACCCACTGGCCACTGATCCTCGTGCCGGTGTTCGGCGCGCCCTCGGTGTTCGCTACTTTCGTCATGCGCCAGTTCTTCATTTCGCTCCCTGTCGAGCTGGAGGAAGCGGCGCGCGTTGATGGCCTGGGACGGTTCAAGATCTTCTGGACCATTGCCCTGCCCCTGGCCAAGCCGGCGCTTGGCGCGGTGGCCATCTTCACCTTCCTCCACTCGTGGAACCTCTATCTCGAACCCATCGTATTCCTCTCCTCGACGCAGATGTTCACCCTGCCCCAGGCGCTGACCCAGTTCACCGACGCCTATGGCGGGGCCATGTGGAACATCCAGCTCGCCGCTGCGACCATGACCGCCATTCCGGTGCTGCTCGTGTTCATCGTTGCGCAGAAGCAGTTCGTCGAAGGGCTTGCCCATACCGGGCTGAAAGGCTGATCCCATGGCTCCCGTTACCCTCAAATCCGTCACCAAGAGCTATGGTGCGACCCATGTGCTGCATGGCATCGACATCGATATTGCGGACGGCGAATTCGTCGTGCTGGTCGGCCCCTCGGGCTGCGGCAAGTCCACCCTGCTACGCATGATTGCCGGGCTCGAAACCATTTCGGGCGGCGACATCGAAATCGGCAGCCGGATCGTCAACGACCTCGAGCCAAAGGATCGGGACATCGCCATGGTGTTCCAGAACTATGCGCTTTACCCGCATATGACGGTCGCCACCAATATGGGCTTTTCGCTTGAGCATCGCGGCGCGACCAAAGCAGAGATTGCCGAGCGCGTGCAATGGGCCGCGGGCATTCTGGGCCTGACGCAACTGCTCGACCGCTATCCGCGCCAGCTTTCGGGCGGCCAGCGCCAGCGCGTCGCCATGGGCCGCGCCATCGT
>CAMLKN010000260.1 GCA_946480655.1 uncultured Devosia sp.
CAGCGCCAGCGCGTCGCCATCGGCCGCGCCATCGTGCGCCAGCCCAAGGCCTTCCTGTTTGATGAGCCCCTGTCCAATCTCGACGCCGAGCTGCGCGTGCAGATGCGCATCGAAATTGCCAAGCTGCACCAGCAACTGGGCGCCACCATGGTCTATGTGACGCATGACCAGGTGGAAGCCATGACCCTGGCTGACCGCATCGTCGTGCTGCGCGCCGGCCGGATCGAGCAGCAGGGCAGCCCGATCGAGCTGTACGACAATCCCGACAACATCTTTGTGGCCGGCTTCATCGGCTCGCCCCGCATGAATTTCCTCGAGGGCACGATCACCGCAATCGACGGCCCGGTGATGACCGTGTCGCTCTCGGCCTTCGACGCCCCTGGCCTCACCGTCAGGCGCCGCGGCACAGGTGGCGCGGTGGGCGAGCGGATCCAGGTTGGCATTCGTCCCGAGCATTTTGCCGAGGCCGTCCCGGGCGCCCCGGCGCTGACCGCCTCAGCTCAGGTGGTCGAGCAACTGGGCGGCGTGTCCTACGTCTATGCCGTGGGCAAGGATGGCGAGACCAAGGTCACCATCCAGCAGAAGGGCCACTCGCGCATAGCCGGCGGCGCCGCGATCGCGGTCGGTTTTGAGCCCGGCGCCCTGCTCGCCTTCGATCAATCCGGGCTAAGGATCTAGACCCCCGGATGCCGGCTGCCTCCCTGGTCCCTGCCCCCAAATCACCGCACCGCCAACAATGCGATCCGGTCCGGCGTGGCAGGGGCAGCGGTGCCTGACCCGCTTCGGACCTAGACCGCGATCCGGTGGGCGCGAATATAGTCCCAGATGTCGCGATTGACCGAAACGATCCGGTCGATCGCCATGTTAAGCCGGTCCAGTTCGCCGCGATCGAGCAATTCGACCTTGCCATAGCGCAGGTCCTCGCCGACATCGGCAACGCGCATCAGCTGGGTGCTGGCCTCGCCCTTCTCGTCGAAGGAGTAGATGCAGTGGTTGAACTTGTTGCGCACACCGCTCTCCTTGCCCAGGCGATCGGCAAAGCCGAGTACGGCGCTGCGGTCTTCTGCGCCGGTGGTGGGGAGCTTGGCCAGGCGCTGGATCAGGTCGAGCCGCGCACGCGTGGTGTTGAGCGTCAGGAAAACCACGATGGCCGCTTCCTTGGTTGTCCCCATCAACTGGGCGATGAGGTAGATGAACAGGCTCTCCGTATTGGTCCAGACATAGTTCATGCGGCCGACCAGCAGCAGTGTTTCATTGATTGCGACCATGCCCCGTGCTCCTGGCTGAACGGTTGTCGGGGCGGCGCGGCCCGTTGCCCAGCCAATAGGCGGCCGCCTGGGTTCTGTTGTGCACGTGCAGCTTGCGGATGATGTTATGGACATGCACCTTCACCGTGTATTCGGAGAGGTTCATCCGCGACGCGATGATCTTGTTCTGAAAGCCCATGGAAAGCAGGCGCAGCACCTCCTGCTCGCGGTTGGTCAGCTCTTCCTGATTGCCGGCCTCTGGCGGCCGCTGCCCGTTGTCATCCGCTTCGCCCGGCGTCACCGGGTTATCATTGACCTCGGGCCGCAGCAGGATGCCGGGTGGCAGGTAGATGCCGCCATTGAGCAGCAGGCCGAATGCCGCCAGCCAGAGGGAAAGCGATAGGGTGAGCGGCACGACCCCCTGCAACTGGCCCCGCCCGACCAGTTCCTCTATCCCGGGCGGAACCTGTGCCGGGCTGCCCACCAGCGCCGTCAGCACCGCTCCCGGATAGAGCCGCCGGACCTTGCCCACATCCGCCTCGGCATTGGCCTCGGGATCGAGCTGGAAGGCGACCAGCGCCACACCATCCAAGTCACCTGGCAATTGCGACACCAGGTCCACCCGGTAGTCGATATAGCAGTCGGCCACGGCTCGTACGAGCGCGCGGGAGATCACGTCCTGCGTGGCCCGGAACAGCATGCGCGGCAGCGCCGTCAGGCCTCCATCACTGTGCAGGCGGTCAGCCGGTGCGGAATTGGCGCGCGGGGTCGTCATCATGATCTCCTCCGTCTCCCTCATGGCGCAAATGGTCGATCCTCGCGCGTCCCCAGCGGCCGCTCCGAGCGCCCGCGTCCTCCGGGCTAGCCCGAAGGAGCCAGTAGATGCGCAGAAAGAACTGCCCCTGACTTGACGCTCGTCAAATTCTCCTCCGGCTTGATCTGTCCAACGGTTTAGCTCGAATTGGCGTCTTAACTTCACCGGGCATTCGGGGTGGGATCAGCCTGTTCCAGGTGGGCCCTGGAATGACGGTTTGCCATTTGGCGCCGTCGGCCGGTTTGCCTTGGCAAGTGTCAAGGGCGGTCATTCAGCCCACGGTCAATGCTGCGATTGCCTTCGGGCCAGCACCTTGCACAGGTGTTCTGGCAACGGATGCCCTTGCGCCATCGGCCGGTAACGCAAGCGATATTCGGCAAATGGCCCTTTTGAGATGAGTGGGGTTCTGCCGATCCGATCGCATGACAGTGGAGAACCACCATGTCCCGTAGGCACCACAACTACCATCCCCTCGACCAGGATCAGGAACAGGCCCAGGCTCAGGCCGAACTGCAGGCCCAGCTCCAGGCCGAACTCCAGGCCCAGCTCCAGGATCAGGACCAAGAACAGGAACAGGAACAGGAACAGGAACAAGAGCAGGAGCAGGACCAAGATCAGGACCAGGGCCAGTGGCAGAAGTCCACCAGCGAGAACCTCAATGCCAATGGCAATCTCAATGGCAACCTCAACGGTAACCTGAACGGCAACGCCAACCTGAACTACAACGAGAACAGCAGCGACACCGACGTTGACGTCGACGTCGATGTTGATCTCGACCTGGACCTCGACCACCTGCGCACGCCCGATGACAACGACTTCGCCGATCTCGACATGGAGGATGTTCGTTTCGACAACATCTTCATGGCCGACGACGATTCATCGATCGACTATGACCCGGGCGACGACGTCAACTTCGAAGACATCTTTGATGGCGCCTTCGAAACGGGCAACAACAACTCCGCCTTTGCCGTCAACCAGATTGCCGACCTCGTCGACAATGACTCCCTGCGTGACGTCCGGATGGACAATTCCGGCACATACACGATGACCTGGGAAGCCAAGGGCGGCGAATCCGAAGCCGGTGACGGAATCGGCGGTGGCGGCGGAGCTGGTTCCGATGGCGGTCACCACCGCGGCGGCCACGACAGCGAAGACAGTGCCGGCTGGCGGATCGACGCGGGCGATGACATCGCAGCCTCGGCTGCCGCAAGCGCCGACGCTGCTCTGAGCTCGAACGCCTTCTCGCAGGAAATCGTGCTGGGCGCGAACCTGCAGCAGAATGCGATCGATGTCACCATCGTGGGCGGCGATACCAACTACACCAGTGCCGGCGGCGACGACGCCGAGGCCTGAGCGCACTCCTCAGAGACCTGCAAACACGACCTGCGCGACACCGCGCAGGTCAGCCGTTCTATCGGCCGCGCGGCCGCATGGAGGAGAAGCGCCATGATCGTCTATTCGGCTCTGTATGACGAGAGCATCCTGCATTTCATCGGCCAGTGGCATATGGCCACCGAAGGCGCAAGAATGCGCGACGAACTCCTGGCATTCCGCCGGCTCCAGCAGGAACAGGAAGACCCGGGCGACCTCCTCAACTTCCGGTTCAACCCCCGCCAGTATCACGGCATTCCCGACTACCAGCCCGGCGTCAAATATCACCCCGA
>CAMLKN010000261.1 GCA_946480655.1 uncultured Devosia sp.
CTGGCCGAGACCAAGAAGATCCTCGATCCCAAGATCAAGGTAAGCTGCACGGCGGTGCGCGTGCCGGTCTTCGTGGGCCACTCCGAGGCGGTCAATCTCGAATTCGCCAATCCGATCAGCGCTGACGAGGCGCGCGATCTGCTGCGCGAAGCGCCGGGCATTTCGGTTCTCGACAAGCGCGAGGCCGGCGGCTACGCCACGCCGGTCGAAACCGTGGGCGAATATGACACCTATGTCAGCCGCATCCGCGAAGACGTGACGGTGGAGAATGGCCTCGCCATGTGGGTCGTTTCGGACAACCTGCGCAAGGGCGCGGCCCTCAACACCATCCAGATCGCCGAGACGCTGATCGAAAAGGGCTACAAGGCCCGCGCTCTGGCGGCTTGAGCGTGACTATTCTTCTCCCCTCTCGGGGAGAAGGTGGCGCGAAGCGCCGGATGAGGGGGATGCTTTCACAACGACCCGCGTTGTGGTGAGTTCCCCCTCACCGACTCGGCTGCGTCGAGCCACCTCTCCCCGAGGGGGGAGAGGAATAAGGCACCCGTCACTGTGACAAAGGTGCCCTGAAAGCTTCACTCATGCCCCTTCGCCATATCCTCCTTGCCCTCCTGGTCGTTGCCATCTGGGGCTTCAATTTCGTCGTCATCAAGCTGAGTGTCGAAGCCCTGCCGCCCATCCTGGCGGCGGCGCTGCGTTTTGCCGCCGCGGCCTTTCCGGCCGTTCTGTTCGTCAAGCCACCCAAGACCCCCGCCTGGATTGTCGTGGCCTTTGGCCTCAGCTTTGGCGTGGCGCTTTATGGCTTCCTCAATCTTGGGCTCGCCTGGGGCATGCCGGCGGGCCTCTCCTCGCTGGTGCTGCAGACGCAGGCCTTCTTCACCATGGTCATGGCCTTCCTGCTCCTGGGTGAGCGGCCGAGCCGCTATCAGGTCATCGGCGCAGCGATTGCCTTTGGCGGGATAGCGGTCATCGCCTCGGAGCGGCTGGAAGCGACCAGTCTGCTGCCGCTGGGCCTCGTCATCCTGGCTGCCATAAGCTGGGGCCTCGCCAATGTGATCACCAAGAAAGCGGGGCGGGTCAACGCGATCTCGTTCACGGTCTGGGGATCGCTGGTCGCCCCCTTGCCGCTGTTGCTGCTGTCGCTGCTGACGGAAGGCTGGCCTGCCGTATCGGCGGCCCTGGCCGGGTTCTCACTGAGCGATGCGGGGCTCATCGCCTTCCTTGCCTATCCGGCAACGCTTCTGGGCGGCGGTATCTGGAGCTGGCTTCTGGGTAAGCATCCGGCTTCGGTGGTGGCGCCGTTCACCCTGCTCGTGCCGATTACCGGGCTGGCCTCGGGCTATCTGGTGCTGGGGGAAACCGTTACCCGCATCGAAATTTTCGGGGCGTTGCTGGTGATCGGCGGCCTGATCGTCACGCTGCGCAAGGCGAGAAAAAGCGAACCGCCCATTCGCCTCGACTAATGCGTGGGCCGCCCCCTGGCGGGAGCGGCCAATCTGTCAATCGGCAGTATCGAGCAGCGAATCGGGTGTGCCGGACGCGTCGGGCGCGGGGGCAGGCGCAAGGGGGGCGCTCATGCTGCCGTCGAGCGGGGCAGCGCCCGGGGCGGGCAGGGTGCTTGGCTGCAGCCCGTCGAGTTCATCGGCGCTGAGGCTGCCGTTCATGTCGAGATCGGCGGCCATGAATTCATCCTGGGTGAGATCCGGCCAGGCGGCCTGCAGCTCTTCAAAGCTCAGTTCGCCGCTGGCGTCGGTATCGACATCGGCAAAGGTCAGCGGGGTCTGGGCCAGGGCAGGCGCGGCCATGAGGGTGATGGCCGCAAGGCCCAGTGCAATCTTCTTCATCGTTTCGTCTCCGGTAGCGGGGTGTCTTCACCCCTTCAAGAAAGCCGCAGCCACCCCGGGGGAGTGGGGTGGCTGGCTGGACTGCGCCCTGATCTTTGGGGGAGTTGAGCGCCGGTCCCTAGGGAAGACCGGCTGGGGCGCTCGTTTCTGTCGCGTTTCCGAACCGCAGAACCGTTGCCACTTCTGCTGGAAACGCTCGAGAGATCAGGGGCAGATCGGCGCGCCTTACTGGGCGGCCGGTGCCGCGGAGGCAGCGACAAGGGCGTCGTATTCCTCGGCGGACAGTTCACCATTGCCGTCGGTGTCGGCGGCGGTGAAGGCCTCTTCGGTCAGATCCGGCCAGGCCACCTGGGCCTCGGTCAGCGAAATGCCGCCGTTCACATCGGTATCGACCGAAGCGAAGTCGGTGGCAGCCTGGGCCATGGCGGCACCAGAAAGACCAAGGGCGAACAGCGAGGTCAGGACGATCTTCTTCATGGGGTTTCTCCATGTTGACTTTGGGAGGAGGCGGCAGAGATGAGGTCCCTGCCGACGGGTCGCTCTCCGGCGGCCCGTGCAACAGACAATCGAGGGCCAATGTGGCTCGGAATGGCCGGCAGATGGGCGCGGTTGGACAAATCTCGGGGCGATTTTCGGGCGCCCTCAATCCCTTGCCATCCGGGGGTCAGCAAGTCGTGGATCCGCAATTCCGGGCGACGTGTTCACGCTCTAGTGATCACGATTGCGGCAGGCCGAGTACAAGTTTGCGGCGGAAGCGGGATGGGCAAATGAACCGCGAGGGTTCTTCTGTGCCCCAAAAAACATTCACCCCGGCGCCTGGACGGGGTGAAGCGGGCTTTTTCAAATGTGGTCCGCTAGAGCTGGGGGCGGACGAAATCGCCGTTATCGTCCATGACCCACAACTCGCCGGTCGAAATGTCGAACCAGGCCCCGTGAACGGCCAGCTTGCCTTCGTCCTCGAGGTTCTTGACGTAGGGAAAGGTGCGCAGGTTGCGGATGGAATTGCGGATCGAGATCCGTTCCATGGCCGTCTGGCGCTCGGTCGCGGTCATCAGCGTATTCTGTCCGAGCTGGCTGGGGAGTTCCCCGAGCATGCTCATCCACTTGCCGATGAAGTCGCCGGCGTCGAGCGGCTTCATATTGGGGTCCAGCGCTGCCTTGATGCCGCCGCAGCGACCATGGCCCATGACCACGATATTGGAGATGTGCAGGCCCTTGATGGCGAATTCGATGGCCGCCGACGTGCCATGCTGTCCGCCATCGGGCTGGTAGGTCGGCACCAGGTTGGCGACGTTGCGCAGCACGAAGAGTTCGCCCGGGCCGGCATCGAAGATCATTTCGGGGGCCGCGCGGCTGTCGCAGCAGGCGATGATCAGCGTGGTCGGCGTCTGGCCGGCCTCCGCCAGGTCGCGGATGCGTTCCTTTTCCCGGGCATAGCGTCCGGACATGAAATTGGCGTGGCCGTCGAGCAGGTGCTGAGGAAAGTTGTGCATGCGTTTCGATTAGCGGTAAGAGGCAGGAAGATCAATTGGACGAATGATGCGTCCGCGCATTGGGGGCATGCATGCTTATCTACCGTTTCCTCACCGGTGAAGACGACGCCGCCTTCTGCCATCGGGTGACCAAGGCGCTTTCGGAGGGCTGGGAGCTCTATGGCCCACCCACCTATGCCTATGATGCCTTCAACAAGAAGATGAAGGCCGGCCAGGCTGTCACCAGGGTGGTCAAGGACCAGCCCTACGACCCGGACAAGAAGCTGGTGGACTTCTGAGCGTCCCGCAGGGCCATTCGGTCCGGTGGACCGAATGGAGCGAAGAAGGCCATGAGGCCTGTGGCCGAATGGCGAGCCGCGTCCCGCAGGGCCATTCGGTCC
>CAMLKN010000262.1 GCA_946480655.1 uncultured Devosia sp.
GCTGCGCGGCCTGCCGGCCAGCGAGATCGAGCTCGGTTTCAAGGTCGATGTGTGACCTGCCGGTGCTTGCCACCCCGTTCATGCCGTGACAAAACCATAGCAACTACAAGGGGAAGGGGGACGCCATGACCGAGCTGGTTGGATTCTATCCCGGGTCGTTCGATCCGCTGACCAATGGGCACCTCGACGTCATCGAGCGAGCCTGCAAGCTGGTGGATACGCTGGTGGTGGCAGTGGGGATCAGTGCCACCAAGAAGAACCCGCTCTTTACCCACGAGGATCGCGTCGCCATCCTCGAACAGGTGCTGCCGGCCATCGGGGCGCGCACCAATACGCAGTTCCGCATCGTCGACTTTTCCGGACTGATGGTGCAGTCGGCGCGGGACAATGGGGCCAAGCTGATTATCCGCGGTCTGAGGGATACGACCGACTACAATTACGAGATGCAGATGGTGGGGATGAACGCCCAGATGGCGCCCGACTTGCAGACCGTTTTCCTGCCCTCCAGCCCGCCGGTGCGGCATATCTCGGCCACATTGGTGCGCCAGATCGCAGAAATGGGCGGAGATATCTCCGCCTTTGTACCGTCCATTGTTCTCAAGGCTCTCAAGTCCAAATGACCAAGTTTTTCCGCATGTCCGTCGCCGCCCTCTCGCTGGGCGCGGCCCTGGCTGCAGCCCCGGCTTTCGCCCAGTCGGGCGTGCCGCACCTGATCCTGACGCTCGAAGACGGCGTGGTGGACATCGAACTGCTGCCCGCGATTGCACCCAAGCATGTGGAGCGGGTCGTGGCGCTGACCGAGGCGGGCGAATATGACGGCGTGGTGTTCCACCGCGTAATCGATGGTTTCATGGCCCAGACCGGCGACGTGGCCAACGGCGATTCGGATGATCCGGCCTTCAACCTCGATATGGCGGGAATGGGCGGCTCGGACCTGCCGGATGTGGAAGCCGAGTTCAACGCTGAAAGCTTTGTTCGTGGTGCCGTGGGGGCGGCTCGCTCGCAGGACCCCAATTCGTTCAACTCGCAGTTCTTCATCGTGACGACCGACTCGACCTATCTCGACAACCAGTACACCGTGTTCGGCAAGGTGATCTCGGGGCTGGAAGCCGTGGATGCTCTCGAGAAGGGCATTCTCCCGTCGGGCTCGGTCGCCAATCCGGACAAGATCGTCTCGGCCAAGATCGAGTACAAGTAAGCCGCTGGCATCTGCCACAGCCCCCCACCCAGCCTCCCCCTGAAACAGGGGGAGGAGCGCAGGAGTGCTTGGCCGCGCCTGCGTGTCGAGACTGGTCCTTGGGTCGAGCCCGAGGACAGAAGTGTGGGTGCCGGTACCTTGCGTGTCACGCCCAATGGTCTTACATGCGGGCCACGATTTCCCTGAGAAAGTTGCTCAAAATGGCCTATGCAGATCCCGAAAACACGCTCGTCGTCGAAACCACCAAGGGCAAGTTCGTCATTGCGATGAAGCCCGAAGTGGCGCCCGGCCATGTCGAGCACATCAAGAAGCTGGCTCGCGAAGGCGCCTATGACGGCGTGGTGTTCCATCGCGTGATCGAGGGCTTCATGGCCCAGACCGGCGACGTCAAGTTCGGCAATTCCAACCTGCCCGAATTCAACCCGTCGCGCGCCGGCACCGGCGGTTCGAAGTATCCGAACCTCAAGCAGGAATTCAACGCCGAGCCGCACAAGCGCGGTACGGCCTCCATGGCCCGCGCCCAGGATCCGAATAGCGCCAATTCGCAGTTTTTCATCTGCTTTGAAGATGCACCATTCCTCAACCGCCAGTATACTGTCTGGGGTGAAGTCATTGAGGGCATGGAAAATGTCGACCAGATCAAGCGCGGCGAACCGGTCATCAACCCGGACAAGATGGTTTCGGTCAAGGTGGCTGCCGACATCGCCGAGTAAGCCCGGCACGGCGGCAACCGTCGCTATATCGCTCTGCGCATTCATGGCCCTCGCTTCGCCCGCCCAGGCAAGCGGGGGCCTTTTTTGTGAAGGCGAGGGTGGTTGGGTCGACATCGCCATGGGGCGGCTCGTCGTGATGGCGGTGTTGGGCGCAGCGGCGGAGATCGAGGGCAAGACCTATTCGACCGGACCCGAGAGGGGTGAGGGCGAGCCCTTCATCGCCGGGCAGGCCTTTTCCGAGGGGGACAACATCATGGTCGACTTCGTGGACCCCAATGTCGAACGCATTCTCCTCAGCCTGCGGGTGACCTGGGACGGCGAAGCCGAACACTACAAGGGCGTGCTCTTTACGCCGACGACCAGCGTCGATGTCAGCTGCATGGAGGGGTGATTGCGGCTCAATAGAGTGACAGTGCTGTCGTTTGCCGCTGCCTTGCTTCTGGCCGGGCCGGTGGCAGCGCTCGACACAGTGGTTTGCGAGGACACGAATGGCGAAATCAGTTTCACTTACGTGACCGGGCCGGCGCTGGTGCAGCCGGTGCTGAGCGTGGAGATGCAGCTCACGGGCGATTTCGGGCTTTCCACCGATCCGGAGCATCCCGATCACGACGGCGAATATGTGTCGCGCGGGTTTATCGGCGAGGATGTCGAGGGGGGCGATGTCTCGTGGAAAGATGAAGACGGCGGCGAACACCTCGCCATGAGCTTCCGGATCGGCCGGGTCTATGAGGCGCAGCAGGCGCGGGTGGGCGGTGTGGTGGCCGTTGCGGGCGGAGGTCTCTGGACCGTGACCTGCCGATCGAGCGACCTGGGGATGTAGGGAGTGGATATGACCAGACGTTTTCTTGTGACCGTATTCATGGGCGGCATGGCGGTGGCGACAACGCCGGCCAGCGCCACGGAGTGGGTCTATTGCAGCGATGTCGACTCCGTGGCCGAGATCGGCTTCCTGCTCGGGACGGTTGACGCCTTCATGCCCGCCGGCGCGACCATGCGGCACGAAACCAGGCATTGGACCACCAACGAAGCCTATGGCGACGGCGCCGTCATGACTGTCGGGCAGGGCTATGGTGACGACACCATGCTCATGGTCGACCTCTTTGACGAGGCCGTGGATGCCAAGATCGCCGAGTTGCGATTGTGGAAAGCCCAGGAGGGTGAGGAGGTCGTCAATGCCGGGACGCTGCATATCCTGGGGCAGGGCGTCTGGGCTGTGAGCTGCGATCCGAGCTGATCATCGGCGGGGCGGTATTCCCGCCCCCGCCCGTGCCGTGCTAGGGACGCGCCATGCGCGTATCCGAATTCGACTTCCACCTGCCCGAAAACCTCATCGCCCTGCATCCGGCCGAGCCGCGCGATAGCGCACGGCTGCTGGTGGTCAGGCCGGGCGAGCCCTTTGCCGACCGGCATATCCCCGATCTCAAGACGCTGCTGCGGCCGGGTGACGTGCTGGTGGTCAATGACACGAGGGTCTTGCCGGCGGAGCTCAAGGGCGTGCGGGTGCGCGGCGAGGTGCGGGCCAATGTGTCGTTCAACCTGCACAAGCGGGTGGATGCCCATACGTGGCGAGCCTTTGCGCGACCGGCCAAGAAACTGCACGTGCTCGACCGGCTCGAACTGGGCAATGGCGGCGCCGAGCCGTTGATTGCGCGGGTGGCCGGAAAGGGCGATACGGGCGAGGTGACGCTGGAATTCGAGCTTGGCGGCGCCCAGCTCGACGAGGCGATCAAGTCGCATGGCGCCATGCCGCTGCCGCCCTATATCGGGGCCAAGCGGGCAGTCGAAGAGCGCGACAAGG
>CAMLKN010000263.1 GCA_946480655.1 uncultured Devosia sp.
GCACCGGCAAGTCGACCCATATCGAGCAGGTCGCGGCGCGCCTCAACTGGCCGCTGGTCCGCGTCAATCTCGATAGCCACGTGTCGCGTATCGACCTTGTCGGCAAGGACGCGATCGTGCTCAAGGACGGCAAGCAGATCACCGAATTCCGCGACGGCATCCTGCCCTGGGCGGTGCAGAACAATGTCGCTCTCGTGTTCGACGAATATGATGCCGGGCGTCCGGACGTGATGTTCGTGATCCAGCGCGTTCTTGAACAGTCCGGTCGCCTGACGCTGCTCGACCAGAACCGCGTCATCATTCCGCATCCGGCCTTCCGCCTGTTTTCGACCACCAACACGATCGGTCTGGGCGATACGTCGGGCCTCTATCACGGCACCCAGCAGATCAACCAGGGCCAGATGGACCGCTGGAGCCTGGTGACCACGCTCAATTACCTGCCGCATGACAAGGAAGTCGGCATCGTGCTCGCCAAGAACAAGAGCTATGGCGAGACCGAGAAGGGGAAGAAGCAGATCGCCAACATGGTGCGCCTCGCGGACCTGACGCGCTCGGCCTTCATCAATGGCGACATCTCCACGGTCATGTCGCCCCGCGGCGTCATCACCTGGGCCGAGAATGCCGTCATCTTCGGCGGCGATATCGGCTTTGCCTTCCGCCTGACCTTCCTCAACAAGTGCGACGAACTCGAACGCCCCGTTGTGGCCGAGTTCTATCAGCGCGTGTTCGGCGAAGATCTGCCGGAAAGCTCCGCCAACCTGGCGGTGATGGCTTAGTTCGCAAGGCCCCCTCACCCGCCGCTGCGCGGCGACCTCTCCCCCAAAGGGAGAGGTGAAGTGGGCACCGAGCATGCCGCAACCTTACCTCTCCCTTTGGGGGAGAGGTCGGCCCAACGGGCCGGGTGAGGGGGCCTTGTTCCTTCTCCGGCCAGAAGTGAATCGACGACCATGGCAACTCCCCCGCGCAGCAAGCCCAACAAGCCCGACCAGACCCAGGCCTTCAAGTCGGCCATGGGTGCGACGGTGCGCGCCATCGGTGGCAAGGCCGACCTGGAAGTGACCTTCACCGCCGACCGGCCGCTGCTGACCTCCGACAAGGCGCGCCTGGCCAACCTGCCGCGCCTGCCCACCAAGCGCGACATTGCCATTGCCCGCGGCCAGGGCGATGCCATGGCCATGCGGCTGGCCAGCCACGATCCGGAAACCCATCGCAAGCGCTCGCCCATGGACCCGCAGGCGCGCGCCGCCTTCGACGCGCTCGAGCAGGCGCGGGTTGAATCCCTGGGCTGCATCCGCATGCCCGGCATGGTCGGCAATATCCACGAAATGCTCGAAGATCGCCTCTTCCGCGCCAATTTTGCCGAGGTGGGCGACAAGGGCGATGCACCTTTGGCCGAGGCGCTGGGCCTGATCCTGCGCGAAAAACTGGGCGGGGTCGACGTGCCGCCATCGGGCCATGCGCTGGTCGATCTCTGGCGCAAGGAGATCGAGGCCAAGGCTGGTACCTCGCTTGATGCCCTTCTCGGGAGCTACGAGAACCAGGAGGAGTTCTCGCGCCTCGCCCGCAAGGTGTTGCGCGACCTCAACCTCATCGCCGAAAGCGATATGGAGGATCCCTCCGAGAGCGACGAGGACGCCAGCGAAGACAATCAGCCCGAACAGGCGCAGGGCTCCGATCAGGCGCCCGAACAGGGCGAGGGCGAGAACGAGCAGGCCGAGTCGGAAGAAGACCAGCAGGCCGGCGAGAGCGAAGACACCGGCGATGTCGAAGGCATGGAGGCCGACATGGCCGATGCCGACGAGGATGCCGAGGCCGAGGCGGGCGAGGACGCGCCCATGCCCCCGCCCGCCAAGGATGGCGGCGAAAAACTCTCCAACCAGTTCAACTACAAGGTCTTCACCACCAAGTTCGACGAAATCGTCAAGGCGGCCGAACTCTGTCCGCCCGACGAGCTCGACCAGTTGCGCGCTCTCCTCGACAAGCAGCTCGAAAACCTCGCCGGCGCCGTGGCGCGGCTGGCCAACAAGCTGCAGCGGCGCCTCATGGCCAAGCAGAACCGGAGCTGGCAGTTCGACCTCGAAGAGGGCCTGCTCGATACGGCGCGCCTGACGCGCGTCGTCACCGATCCGTTGCAGGCGCTGAGTTTCAAGGTCGAGAACGACACCGATTTCCGCGACACGGTCGTCACCTTGCTGATCGACAATTCCGGCTCGATGCGCGGCCGCCCAATCACCATTGCGGCGATCTGCGGCGATATTCTCGCACGCACACTGGAACGCTGCGGGGTGAAGGTGGAAATCCTCGGCTTCACCACCCGCGCCTGGAAGGGCGGCAAGAGCCGCGAGGCATGGCTCGAAGCCAATCGCCCGCCCAATCCGGGCCGGGTGAACGACATCCGCCACATCATCTACAAGGCGGCCGATGAGCCCTGGCGCCATGCAAGGCGGAACCTTGGCCTGATGATGCGCGAGGGCCTGCTCAAGGAGAATATCGACGGCGAGGCGCTCGAATGGGCCCGCAAGCGCCTCATGGCCCGGCCCGAGCAGCGCCGCATCATGATGGTGATTTCCGATGGCGCGCCGGTCGATGACTCGACCCAGTCGGTCAATGCCGGCAATTACCTCGAAGCCCATCTGCGGCAGGTCATCGAGGATATCGAGACCCGCTCGCCCATCCAATTGGTGGCCGTGGGTATCGGCCACGATGTGACCCGCTACTATCGCCGCGCCGTGACCCTGCTCGATGCCGAGGAACTGGCCGGTGCGCTGACCGACGAGCTGGCGGCGCTGTTCGACGAAGAAATGCCGGCCCAGACCCGCCGCCGAGGTCGGGGATGACGTCCCGCCTTGCCCTTGCCCTCGCGCTTGCCGTCCTGGCCCTGCCGGCCAGGGCGGTGGAGGTGACGGTGAGTGCAGCGCCGGTGAGCCAGTTCAAGGGCGTGGCGCTCGACCAGCCCGTTGACGGGCTGGTCTTTCGTGGCGGGCTGACGCTGCAGAGCCCGGACGATACCTTTGGCGGCCTGTCCAGCATTACCCGGACCGGGCCTGATCAACGCATTGCTCTCGTCACCGACCGGGGCAATTTCGTCTCCGGTCAGCTGGCCTATGACCAGGCCGACCGCCTGATCGGCCTGATCGGGGTCACCATCGAGCCGATGCGCAATTCGGGCGGCGAGGTCCTGCCGCGCCAGTATGCCCGCGACGCCGAGGGCATGGACACCGTCTGGCGCAATGGCGAGCCGGCAGCGGTGCGGGTGGGCTTCGAGCACCTGACCCGCGTTGCCGATTTCTCTATCGAGGAGGGCAAGCCTGGGGGCGCAGCCCGGGAAGTGGCCATTCCGCAATGGCTTTCGGACGAGCGCACCAATGAGACGCTGGAGTCAGTCTGTATCGCCCCACCCGCCTCGCCTATCGCCGGCTCGACGCTGCTCCTTGCCGAGGAGGCACTCGATGCCGATGGCAATCATCGCGGCGAGCTTTTGGGGGTGAACGACAAGGGGCCGGTAGCCCTTGTCAACTCGCCCATCGTCAATCCCACGGACTGCAAGTTCCTGCCCAATGGCGACCTGTTGGTGCTTGAGCGCGGCGTGTCGCTCTTTGCTTTCGTGATGGAGCTGAGGCGTGTGCCCGCGGCCGAGGTGCGGCCGGGCAATCTCATGGCTGGCGAATTGCTGCTCTCGGCCCAGGGCGGCGAGATCGACAATATGGA